>DAOVIK010000033.1 GCA_030673735.1 Anaerolineae bacterium | reverse complement strand
TCCCGTGCGCCCGGCAAGCACATGCACGCCTTCGATGGTGATCGCATCCATCGTCTGTGGATTCTCCCCCGGTCGCAGCACCGCATGCAAACGCAGTCGCAGAGGCATGCTTTCCATTGAACGATTCTTCAATATGAATCGCCCTGCTACCGTGTGGGAATCGGGAACCCAGTATTCAGCGCTGACTTGCAGATCGGTGAAGGGAGCCAGGTCTACCCGCAGATAGTTAGGTAGCAGGCTGCGCACGTTCGGAGGTGAGGCAAATTGCGCCGGATCGGTAGCGATCTTGGACCCCATCATGAAGCTGGGAAAGATACGCATGCCTCGGGCTCGCAAGCCGTAGGTGGTCTCCAACGCGACGGCCGCTGGTTCTCCTCCACCAAGCTTGAGCTCCCAGATTTGATCGTCGGCGTAATCCGGCTCGCACATGCGTGCATCGGCAGCAATACGCAGGGATAGGGGGCCTTCAGGCGGGATCGACCATTGCCTCATGACCGCAATTGTACGGAGGCCGAGGTGAAAGGTCAAAGACATGCTAAAATTGCGCATTCACGTTCAGGAGTGCGGAATGACAGACTCGCAGAGAGATACCCGTGGCTTGTACTTCGAAGAGTTCGAGATCGGCCAGAAGATCACCACTGGCGGGCGCACAATCACCGAAGCCGACATCGTGGCTTTCGCCGGTCTTTCGGGTGATTACACCGCCATCCATACCGACGCCGAATACTCGCGCACCACTCCCTTCGGACGCCGCGTTGCACATGGACTACTTGGCCTATCCATCGCTTCCGGGCTGGCCGTGAGTACCGGGTTCCTGGAGGGCACCGTGCTGGCCTTCCGCGACATCAGCTCGTGGAAGTTCAGCCTTCCTATCTTCATCGGAGACACGATCCACGTGGTGATGGAGATCGAGGAAACCAAGGCGCTGCCGCGCTTGGGCGGGGGGTCCGTCGTGATCACCTTGGATGTCCGCAACCAAGATGATAAGACAGTTATGAAAGGGCGCTGGTCGGTCTTGATCAAGAACCGCCCTTAGTCAACCCCCAAGAAAATCACAGGGAGTCGGGTATCTCAGAAGGGTGCGCGCATTCCCATACCCACCGCAAACCTCCCTTGTAGCCGCCCTTCGTACTGCTCCTCCCTTATCTCCTGCATGCTATAATCGCGCAGCATGAACGACCATGACGGGAACGAAAATCCCAAGAACCAGGGCGAGGAGATGCCTCCCGAAGATGCGGGAGCGCCTGCCGATTCAAAGCCTTCGAAGCGCACAACTAAAGCGACTTCGAAGCGCACGACCAAAGCAACTTCCAAGCGCACGACCAAAGCAACTTCCAAGCGCACGACCAAAACAACTTCCAAGCGCACAACCAAAGCGCGTTCCAAGCGCAAGCCGAAGAGCCGCTCCTCCAAGAAAGCCCCCGCACCCAAGGATGCCTCGCAGCCTAAGAGCGGAGAAGACAAAGACGCAACTGACGCCGATAAGCAAGACGAGGAACACGAGCCTTCGGAGCACTTCCGTCGCCTGTTGGATGATGTCGAAGAAGAGGAGATCATGGCAGCCGAAGAGGAAGGCGCGCTCGCCTCCACGCTAGCCATGGAACCCACTGCCGACGTCGGGGATGAGTATTGGGGGGAAACCCTGGACATGGGAGATCCCACCAAGCCAGGAGTGGATCCACACGATCCAGCGCCTTCCAAGTGGCTCGAGCCTGACGCCTTTGACACGATCCCTCCCCCCTACGGCGGTGAATTCGAAACCCTGCCCTCAGATTTCGAACCAGGCGATACCCCCCTTCCCGAACGTGTTCCCGAAACCGATCCCGACGCCACCCGAGTGGTGCCTTCATATACCCCCACTCAACCGACCGTAGCCGCCCCTCCCGAAGATCGGCGGGCAAGATTCATGCAGGGCTGCGGCGGGTGCCTGCTACGTATGACCATCCTGGGAATCTTCGGCGCGATTGCCATCTTCATTGGAGTAGTCTCATTCGGCATTTACGAGTACTACACCCTGGCGGCCACACTTCCTTCGGTCGAGGATTTGCAGACCAGAGCCTCACAATTCGAAACCACGCGCTTCCTGGACCGCGAGGGAAACCTCCTCTACGAGGTCATCGATCCCCAAGCCGGCCGGCGCACCTATGTTCCCTTGGGCCAGATTTCTCCTTTCATGACCGCCGCAACGGTCGCCACCGAAGACGCCCTGTTCTACACCCACCCCGGCTTCGATTTCATGGGCATCGTGCGCGCTTTCCTTCAGAACCTTGAATCTGGGGATATCGTATCCGGAGCCTCCACTATCACCCAACAGATCGCGCGCAATCTCCTTTTCACCCCTGAGGAGAGCGCCCGGCGCACTTATCTGCGCAAGGTCCGCGAGGCGATGCTTGCCACTGAGATCACTCGACGCTATACCAAGGACGAGATCCTCGAGCTATATCTCAACCAAAACTACTACGGCAACCTGGCCTACGGTGTCGAGGCTGCCGCCCAAACGTACTTCAACACCACGGCCGACAAGCTCACCCTTGCTCAGGCGTCCCTCCTGGCAGGCCTGGTTCAGGCGCCCTCGGTTTATGACGTATACACCAATCGCGAAGTCACCCTGGACCGGCAGCGTCAGGTGCTCGGATTGATGGTCATCGCCAGCCAAGAGCAGGGCTGCATCTTCGTCAGCAACGCCCAGCAACCCATCTGCATCACGCCCGAAGGAGCCGGCGCTGCGGCCGTCGAACTCACCAACTACGAGTTCAACCTCCCTGATGTGGCCATTCGCTTTCCTCATTGGGTGCACTACGTGCGGTCTGAACTCGAGCAGCTCTACGATCCACAAACCATCTACCGCTCCGGATTCACCGTCTACACGACTCTCGACCCGCACTTGCAAGAGCAGGCACAGCAATTCGTTCGCGGGCAGATCGACTCCTTGTCCGACCGCCGTGTGTCCACCGGCGCGCTCGTGGCGCTGCGCCCGAGCACGGGGGAGATCCTGGCCATGGTCGGTTCCGCGGATTATGAGAACGAGGAAATCGGCGGGCAGATCAACATGGCCATACGGCCAAGACAGCCCGGTTCCTCCATTAAACCGTTGACTTATACCGCCGCCTTCGAGCGCGGATGGACGGCGGGCACTTTAATCTGGGACGTCCCTTCGGAGTTTCCTCCCTCAGGTGAACCAACCGATCCCCGCCCGCCTTACAAGCCGGTAAACTACGATGATCGTTTCCATGGACCAGTGACCGTACGCTCCGCCCTGGCCAATTCCTACAATATGCCCGCGGTCAAGACGCTCGACTTCGTGGGAATCTATGACGATCCTACAACGCCGCTCGATGACGGCTTGGTGGGCACGGCGCGCCGCTTCGGCATCACCACGCTCGACCGCGACGATTACGGCCTCTCGCTTACCCTCGGCGGCGGCGATGTCACACTGTTGGAGTTGACCGGAGCGTATGCCGTCTTTGCCAACAGCGGACTACGCATTCCTCCCGTGGCCATCACCCGCATCGTTGATCACACCGGCCAGACCGTGTACGAATACGAGCCGCCCAGCGGGGAACAGATCATTCGCCCCGAGCATGCCTTCCTGATCACTTCGATCCTATCGGACAACACCGCGCGCACTCCCGCTTTCGGACCCAATTCCGCCCTCTACCTACCCTTCCCGGTGGCCGCCAAGACCGGCACGACCAACGACTTCAGAGACAACTGGACGTTGGGCTATACGCCCCAGGTCGCGGTTGGCGTGTGGGTAGGCAACGCAGACTATACGCCGATGCAGAACACTTCCGGCCTCACGGGCGCCGCGCCGATTTGGAACCAGTTCATGCAGCTGGCGCAGGAACACCTCACCGGCGCCGCTTCAGCCTCCTTCCCGCGCCCTCCGGGAATCATCGAGGTCGCCATTTGCGCCGTCTCAGGCACCGAACCGTCTGACTGGTGTCCGACGCACCGCGTCGAGTTCTTTGCCTCCGATCAGCCACCACTGCCGCGTTCGATGGATATCTGGCGGGAGGTATGGGTCGATAGCTATTCAATGGAGCTGGCGACCTCGGATTGCCCCGACTTCGCCATCGAGAAACTGGCTCTTTACGTGAGCGATCCTTGGGGCGTGGAATGGATCGAGGAAACCAGTGCAGGCCGGTCCTGGGCGCAGCGCATGGGTTTCCCCGAAGAACGGCGCTTCTACCTGCCTGAAAAATACTGCAGCGCCGATAGCCCACGTCCAATTATCGGCATCACACTCCCCGGTGAAGGCGCTTTGGTCAGCATCGATCCCTTGGAGATCTTCGGCAAAGCCTCGGCTACCAGCTATTTCAATGGCTGGGCGCTCCATTGGGGAAACGGGTACAACCCACTGGCCTGGACTGAGATCACCCACAGCAGCAGCGCCATCAGCGAACCCCAGAAGCTTGCTAATTGGTATCTGACCGAAATGCCTAATGGTCCGATAACGCTCCGACTAACAGTCGATGGGACCAACGGTGGAACCGCCGAGGTGCGCGTGCATGTACGCCTTGAGCTACCGACGCCCACGCCGACCATCACACCCACCCCAACCGAGACCCCGACGCCCACACCCACGTCCACTCCCACTCCAACCCAGACGCCGACTCCCACCCAGACGCCAACTCCGACCAATACTCCTACCAGCACGCCCACGCCGACCAATACCCCCACGCCCGTCGTCGTGGTACTCACCAGGCTTGAGGACGACAGCGGAATGCTGTGGTCGGATGGCAGCCCCCCACAAGATGATGAGAACGTCGGAGATACGGCAGGCGACCTCTCCGCTCAGGCCTTCTTGAGCTTCGACATCAGCGCGATTCCCGCCGGTGCGACCATCACGGAGGTCGAACTGGATTTTAGTGACTACGACACTTTAGGCACGCCCTTCACCGACCTGAACTGCCTGCGCGTGTACGAGCAAGATTACGACGTCCTGGATGAAACCGACTTCTTCATAGACGTTCCCGAAGATGAACTCGAAACCTGGTGCAATACGCTTGAGCTTGACACTCCGGGCACGAGCGAGGAGATGAGGATCTCGCTGCAGTCCAAGCTCGGCAACCTCCTCTACCAGCTTCGCCTGCAATTCAACGAAGTTGACACCGACAATGATGGCGAGGCCGACATGGTGCTGATGGGTGTAGCCCAACTGACCATCACGTACACTCCTCCGTAGCACTACCCGCCAATCCTTATAATTCGCTCGCTGATCCGCATTGCGGATCGATTCCCCAATCCGCCGGACCCTTTACAAATGCATCGTAGAGACGTAGCACCGTTCGTCCCGCATGCTATTAGTGGGATGCTACGTCTCTACGGTACATATCACGCGGCAGTCCTTCAAGCTGGCGATGTCCGTTCTCATGCTAACTCCTCCGTAGGGGCGCAAGGCCTTGCGCCCAAAGATGCATATTGCGAGGCGCTTTACTCTTGTGTCACTTGTGTCATCCCGAGCGAGCAAAGCGAGCCGAGGGATCCCCTTGACGCGGCAATAAAACTCACGCGCCTGGCAATACGCAAACAGGGGCGTCCCGCCGGGACGCCCCTACGACCTTCATATCGATACGATTCACGAATCCGCCAGACGCTTTGCAAATGTATCGTAGAGACGTAGCACCGTTCGTCCCGCATGTTATTAGCGGGATGCTACGTCTCTACGGTACATAACAGGCGATGGGACTGCGAAATACAGGCCCCTTTCTCTTGCGTACTATTTCATAGGAGCACTCAGCGATCGCGATCCAGCCACAACTCCTTGTACACCCGATTCCAATCCGACAGCGACCGAATTGAAATCACCACGCCTCCCGCTGCTGCCGCTGCAACCAGAGGCAGGCTTGTCCATACGTTCGACCAATCAGGGCCAAGAATCCCGGCCGGTGTGTAGCCAGAAGGATTCACCTGGAGCATGAGCCATGCGAAGAGCAACCACACAGGGCCCAGAAACAAGCCTGTGGCGAAATTCGCGCGTGCGGAGTGACGAATGATAAGCTGGCAGGCCAGAACCAAGCCGAGGCCGATCGGGAACCCCAAGGGCCATAGCGCAAGCATCATACCCCCTGCAACCGCCATGCCCATCCCGCCGCTGAATCCGGCGTACAATGGCCAGCAATGCCCGGCCACGCCCAGCACAGCCACCACAGGCCACACCCATGGGGTCACCCCGAACTTGAGCGCCAGCCACATAACCAAGTAGCCCTTCCCCAAATCCAAGATCAATACCAGAATTGCGGCGCCCCAGCCTGCGGCACGCATCACGTTCGTCGCTCCCGCATGGCCTGAGCCTACGCTGCGCACATCAACGCCGGCCTTCAATCGGCCCACGATGATGGCAAACGGAGTTGAGCCGATCAAGTAGGCCATGATCCCCAATACGATGAAGTTCAAGACAACGGACATCGGCCAGCCTCCATGGAGTCAATCTGAAGAGGTCTTCTTCAAAGCAGATGCAATTGCGGATCTTGCAGCTCCACCGGGTCCAGCGCCAGGCGTTCGGCAAAGGTCTCACGCTGCAGCTTGGCATCATCCACCAGCCGCCGGATGTGGCGGAATTTCACGATACTGTTGCCGGCCTCGATCCACAACCGAATGCGAGCATCGCGCCGTGACTTCTCCGCAACCAGCGCGCCGCGCCCCCCGGGCAGGACCAGCGTGATGGCGGGTTCAGACTCCCCCTCCAAAATCATCTGCATCGCTGCGGTTTCCTGAACGTGAAAGCGGTATGCGATCTTCTTCTTCGGCTCGCGCCACTCGATCGGATCATCTCCCCTCACGCTGTAACCCAATCGCTTCCCAAGGTCTACCAGTTGTTCCTTGATCCGCGCACAATCCTGGCTCCTTGATTCCTCTGTTTCATCTTCCCGCAGGCGCCACTCATCCTGTCCTTCAAGCGCTTCGGCATACGACTGCAAGCTAGCCATCATCAGGCTTCTGTCAGGCGTAAGCAAGCCGGGCAATGCAAGCCCCACATGCTTCTCGATCTCAAGTTCCGAAACCTGGTCGCCCTGCCGGAGCCGCTCCAGCACCAGCGCCTCCACGCGATCCGCCAGCGGCGCTTGCACTCCGCGCGGCTCCTTGAGCCAGAAAATTCCGGTCTCCACCTCCGTCCGTTGATCGAGACGGATGAAGACTTCGCCATCCTCCAACACTGTTGCCAACTCTGTTCCAACCAAGGAAAGCGGCGGGGATCCAACTCTCTGCCACGAGGCGGATAGCAGGCGTCGTTGTGCCAGGTCGGACACCACCGCCGCGTGAAGTGGCGCGTACGGCGTCGGCTCGGCGCGCTGGCGCAGTAGCTCTGTTGTGGCCGCCTTGATGCGCTGCGCCACAAGCTGCTCCTCAACCGGCAAGGTCACCATGCTGGCAGCCGTCCACTTAAACATCGCCTGATTCGTATCGTGGCGCAGCGCACGGCCCGTGATGGCAAACCCAGCCTTATCGAATCCCGCCAGCGAGGCGACTACGAAGCCCGGCTCGGCCTCCGGCATGAAGGCCATCACGGGCCCGCCGCCTTCCATCACCGGCCGCACGTGGTTCAGCCCTGCGCGCAGCGCTGTGGCATGCCATGCCCAGCCGTATTTACGGCGGCGCAAGGCGGCCATGATCGGTGCAGCAACCTTTCGGCCCCAGAGCCACGCCGCCCACAATGCCGATAGGGTCCAATACGGCTGATTGGGACGCGGTAAGACAGTGACCACTTGCTGTACGCTGCCCGCAGGCAACTGGGACGCCAGCTCGCGCACCGGTCCAGCAAAGAGCACCACGGTTCCCGCTTCCGGCAACTCTCCTTGATCCCAGGACGAACACTCGATCACGGGGCCAGCCACCACCCACTCTGCCACGCCGCGCTCCATGGCGCGCCAGACGTTCATCTCCCTGTATTGCGTTGATGGACTGAGCTGGAGAGGCCGCTCACGGCCTTCCGGATGATCCCACAGCGCATTGCTCGAATCGAAGGCCGACAGCATGAGCGCCTGTGCCGCGCTTCGCTGGGGATCCGGAAGAGACAACTGGTCCAGCTTGTTCAGCAAGGTTGTCAAGCCGTAGAGCGCCCTACCAGGATAGATGGCCAGAGCGGCTTCCGCGTGGCGGCGGTCAGGATCTTGTGCGGGAACCACACGCTGCAGTGCCAGCGCGTAGTGCAGACCGCGACCTTCGAACGACAGGGCCAGATCCTGATCAGCTTGGGATACCACTTCCTGCACCGCATTCCCGCACTCCGCGCAGGCATAGACCTTGAGCACCGGGGTGTGCGCTTCTTTCTCCCAGATGAACATGTCTGCCGCCAAGACCTCCCCGCAGCGACTGCAGTTTGTGCGATAGAGATCGAGCAGGAAGGGCTCCATGCGGCTGCCGTCCTTCGCCGCGGAAGCGATGTGCGCTAATGCAGACTGCAGATCGGACAGCTTGAAGGGGGATAGCGTGTGCTCCAAAACGAAGCGCGTCACGGGATTGTTGGCGGCGACAAGCACACGCCTGCCCGCGGCTGCGGCTTCACGCACCAATCTGGGGGAAGCACCGAATGGATCGAACACCAGATCCCCGACCGCCCCAAGCTCCGCTAAGGCGTTCGTTACCACTCCTTCCTCGAGCGGAGGCAGGAAGCGCTGCAATGGGCCGGGCCATTCCGGAGTTCGTCCGGGAGGAAAACTGACGTCCATCACATTCAGTATACGGCAGGTTTTGCACGCGGTTACAAGGAGCTAGTGCTGCGCGGGGCTGGTGGGAATCAGGGGGTAGTCGGTGTCTGTGTTAGAAGCTCTTGGAGTTCGGCAAAATCCCTAAGCTTGGCCATCTCCTGCAGGAACTCGGCCGGAGACTGAAGGCGAGCCCACAGTTCGCGCACCGCCTCCCCCACCGGATCCTCTCCGGCCGGCCCTCCGGGCTCGTCGGCATAGGCGCCATAGAACGCAAAGTAGGCCTGATTTAGGCGGCGAATGTGATATCCCTCATTCCAGAACACCTCGCGCCGCTGCTCCATATACGCCTCGGCCTCTTCGATTCGGTCTTCCGCCAGGAGAGCATCCGCAGTCACACGCGTCTCATGCATCTCGGCACGGAAATCAAATCCCTGCGGGAGGGGCTCTGCCGAAGGCGTCTCAACCTTCGTCGGTGGCGGAGGTGGAGCATTTTCGGGGTAGTAGCGCCTCATGATCATCAGGCCGATTTCACGTCCTACGATCGAAGCCGTGGTCTCGTTCATGATTCTGGCTTCGGGGCTGGTGCCGTAATTCCAACCCAGGGATTGGAAGGCGAGATAGTTGTGCACCCACTCGTGCACGACGGTATCCGCCAGCCAGGTAAGAGCGGTTGTCTCCTGGATCATTGTAGGAAATGTGCCGATCCCCCCTACGGGAACCACCAGCGCCGAAACGTCCAGCGCCGCCTCGACATGGATCTCCAGGTCAATCTTCTGCTCAAGCGTCAGCTCGGTATCCAGCTGAATATTGATATCTTGGCGAATCACGTCGCGCGGCGAGATGATTAATGCGCTGGGAACGCGTGAGAAGTGAAAGGCCACCGGCGGGAACACTGCACCACCCAGGTCTAGGCCCAATTCAGAGATTACGACTGAAGCCTGCTCTGCCAGAATGGCTTCGACCACGGGCTGCAGATCCGCCAGGCGTGAGCGAACCTCCTCCACTTGCACTGCAACCTGACCGGCCTCAGATGTGAGATCCTCCAGCGAGGGATCACCATATGCTTCTGCCAGCTGGCCTTCCAGAAACTGTGCCTGCCCCAGAAGCTGCATGTATTCGAGCACCAGCGCGGGCTCATCTGCATCGTCGAGGTAGCTCGCGCTTCCGAGACTGAGCTGGCCAAGCTTGACTGCAAATGCATCCAGCGTCCAGCCGAAGAAATCGAACTCCACCGGGCGCGTGAAGCGGCGCGCCTGTTGCCCTCCGGCCACAGCAACCGCGGTTCCTCCGCTCAAGTTGACGAGCAGAACCAACAGCAGAAACACTCTCCAGAACCAACCGCGCACTTTGGCCAGCAGCTGCTTTTCAGACATGAGGGCATGATATCAGTCCAGGCACGGCTGTCAATCCCCCCCCACTGGCTGTGCTATAATCGCTGCGCTATCAGGGATGCCAAGCCTTGCGCGCATCCCATCCAATACACGATTACAAAACATGAAGTTTCTTGTAACAGGCGCTGCAGGATTTCTCGGATCAGCCCTCGCCAACCGCTTGGTGCGCGAGGGCCATCAAGTTCGTGCCATTGACGATCTGTCCGCTGGGGATTCGAGCAGGCT
>DAOVIK010000376.1 GCA_030673735.1 Anaerolineae bacterium | reverse complement strand
GGCCTCGCTCGGCGCGGGGCGTCTCCAATGCGTATCGATCTAGCGGCAGCTTTGGCAAAGTGGAAGACGGCGCGATCATCCGGCCTTCCTACTATCGATCCCACAAGCTGAACATCATCACCGGAACTCCAGGCCAAGACACCCTTCCCGTAGCGGCCTTGCAGTGAAAACTGTGATAGGGCGCTGCGCTTCACTTGGCCATCATCCGCCAGGAGCAGTAGATCATGACCGTGGCGAGCGATGTCGATGCCGACCACGCGTACCTCCGGGTTTTCGATGCGCATTCCCTGAACGCCGGCGGCAGCCAGACCCATCGGGCGAACGGCTTCCTCTGAGAAGCGGATCGTCTGCCTGGCGCTGCTGACCATCACTATGTCGTCGATACCCCGCGTATAGTGTGCCCACCCGAGGGCATCTCCTTCGGCCAGGTTGATTGCTTGAAACGGCTTGGCGGCGGGGCCTGGCAGGGCCGACAAGGATATCTTCTTCACCATTCCCATCTTGGTGCCGAGGAGTATGAATCCCGCTTCGTGCGAACTGCCTGCTGTATCGGGCGGCAGGCAGATCGCCGACACAACCTCCGCATTACTGGGCAGGGCAGTAGCAGATGAGAGGGTCTTTCCATCCTTGGGTTTCTCACCTACGGGCAGTGTGTGCACCGCAGCCGCAGCGCCTTGTCCCTTCGCATCGAAGACATAGAGCGTGTCGCGGGTGCTGGCGCCCACAACCAGTTTGGGAGGGTAGCGCCCCGAGAGGCGCGGTAGGCGGGCAGTGAGCGTGCGCGAGATCAAGCCCTTTTGTGTGATAACCACCCACGTATCCTTGACGGGAACAAGGTCTTGCGCTGTCAGGAGCTGAGAGGGCTGCACTCCCCGCCCCGGCTCTACGATCTGCGTCCGCCGATGGTCGGCGAAGCGATCTTTGATATCCAGAAGTTGGTTGGCGATCGCGGTTCGCATTTTCTTCGGGGATGCGAGGAGAGTTTCGAGGCGTTTGATGGTGGCCTTCGTCGTCTTGTACTCCTCATTGATCTTCTTTCGCTCCAGGCTGGAGAGGCGCCGCAAGCGCATGTCGAGAATCGCTGTGGCCTGCGCCTCGCTCAGCTTGAGACGCGTTTGAAGCCGCTCTTGAGCCTGAGTCACATCCTTGGAGCTGCGGATCATACTGATCACTTTTTCCAAGTTCTCCAAGGCAACCTGAAATCCTTCGAGAATATGGGCCCTCTCGCGGGCGTGTGCCAGGTCATGTTCGCTGCGACGGCGCGTGACCGCAAGGCGATGCTCCAGGTAAACGCGCAATGCACTGCGCAGGTTGAGCAGCCGGGGCTCGCCATTCACCAGTGCCAGCAAGATCATGCTGAACGTGGTTTGCATGGGAGTGCGTCGATACAGGTCGGCAAGCACCTTCTCCGCCTCAGCCGTCTTCGTCAGTTCGATCACGATGCGCATACCCTGGCGATCGGACTCGTCGCGCAGATCAGCAATGCCCTCAAGATGACCTCCTCTCGCCAACTCGGCAATGCGTTCAATAAGGCTGGATTTGTTGGTTTGGTAGGGAAGCTGGGTAACGATGATCCGGGACCGACCGCGGCTCATCTCTTCGACGTGCGATCGAGCTTGCACGGTTATCTTCCCTCGTCCGGAAGCGTAGGCACTCACCATGCCGTCGGCTTCGCCTTTTTGGCGCAGGATGATGCCTCCGGTGGGGAAGTCGGGGCCCTGGATATGTTTCATCAGGTCATCCAGGCTTATCTTGTCGAACTGTTTCCACTTTTCTAGAGCAAAGATCAACGCGTCGCACACTTCGCCCAAGTTATGAGGTGGAATCGAAGTGGCCATGCCAACCGCGATGCCGGTGGCTCCGTTGATCAGCATGTTCGGAGCGGCTGCAGGCAAAACGGTCGGCTCCTGAAGGGATCCGTCGAAGTTGGGGATGAAATCTACGGTGTCTTTTTCGAGATCGGCCAGCAACTCTGAGGCCAAGTGATCCATGCGTGCTTCGGTGTAGCGCATGGCGGCAGGGGGATCGCCGTCAATCGAGCCGAAATTTCCTTGTCCCTCCACAAGCGGATAGCGCATGGAGAAACTCTGAGCCATGCGGGCCATGGCGTCGTATACCGCCATATCCCCATGGGGATGGTACTTGCCCAATACCTCGCCGACGATTCGTGCAGATTTCTTGAAACTCGATTCAGGGCGTATGCTCATCGCGTGCATCGCATACAGGATGCGTCGGTG
>DAOVIK010000380.1 GCA_030673735.1 Anaerolineae bacterium | reverse complement strand
GATTTCTTCGTGCATGCGGCGATAGCCGGCGATGGTATTGTGATCGGTGAAAGCGATGACCTCCATTCCGGTTTCTTTGCTCCGGCGAAGGATGTCGAGATAAGTTGATGCCGGCTCCTGAAAGTCGCTCGAAGCCGGGGTATGCAAATGCAAGTCGATCACATGCCAGTGTCTTGAGGGGCCGCGCCCCTTGCGCTTTGCCACTATGCTTTTACTCCTGTGGGGATCCTAGCCGGAGCCAGATTTCTCCGCACCCCCAAGAATGGCTAACATGAGTTGCTCAGGTGTGTAGGGCTTGAGCAAAAATGCATCCGCGCCGGCAGCTCTCGCTTGTGGTCCAAGTTCCATCCCGGACGTCATCACCACGCGTGTCTCAGCGAGATCCTTTTCGGCACGCAGCTCAGTCAATAGATCGAGCCCATAGGCTTCAATCATGAAGATATCCATGAGAACGACGTCCGGCTTCTCATCCCGCACGGTTGAAACCAATGAGCCTGGTCGGATTTCGTGGACCACGTCGAAGCCATCCAGCTCTAACAAGGTCTTCAGCAACCCTGCCATGGTATGGTCATCGTCCACAATCAGGATTTTGGTCATGCCTATCACACCTAGCAATAATCGGATTGAGAGCGAGGTTCGCTCACGACTTCTTCACGCTCCTCGTTCTCGAATTGGCGGTGCTCTTCTTCCTTGTACTTGAAGCTACCTTGCGCTTGGTTGGGGTGGGCTTGCTCTTAGTCGACGAAGGTTTACGTTTCGCAGGCGGCTTGCGCTTTGCCTTCAATCCGGCCTTCAGGACGTCACTCATGGTGTCGGCGAAGATGAACTTCATCTCCTGGCGAACTTCCTCTGGGACATCCTCCAAATCCACCTCGTTTCGGCGCGGCAGGATGACTGCCTTAAGACATGCGCGATGAGCCGCCAGCACCTTCTCCTTGATTCCTCCCACAGGTAGCACCTTGCCACGCAACGTAATCTCGCCGGTCATGGCAACATCATGGCGCACGGGGCGCCCTACCGCAAGAGAAGCCAGCGCCGCAGCCATGGTTACGCCCGCCGAGGGACCATCCTTGGGCTGCGCGCCGGCGGGAATATGCAGATGGATGTCATGCGAGTTCCAATAATCCGGAGAAACTCCCAGGTCCTTGCTGATTGATCGAATGTAGGAAAGCGCCGCACGCGCTGATTCCTGCATCACCTTGCCCAGCGAGCCCGTCAACAGCAAATCCTTCTTGCCGGGCATTGCAGTGGCCTCGATGAAGAGCACATCCCCGCCAGTGGGAGTCCACGCCAGTCCAGCGGCTACTCCAGGCACAGAGATCCTCTCCACCACTTCTTCCATGCCATGGAAGCGCCGCTTGCCCAGGAGCCCTGCAACCTCATCTGCAGATATCTCGACTTGCTGGGATTCGCCTTCCGCGATCTTGACCGCAACCTTGCGGCACAGGTGCCCTATCTCGCGCTCAAGATTGCGCACCCCGGCCTCGCGGGTGTAGTGGCGGATCACTTTGTCGATGGCGTCATCCTTGATCTCGATCTCCTCAGGCCGCAACCCGTTCTCCCGAATCTGCCGCGGGATCAGGTATTGGCGGGCAATGGCTACCTTTTCCCTGTCGGTATAGCCAGAGAGACGGATGACCTCCATGCGGTCGAGCAGCGGCGCTGGGATGGTTTCCAGCCAGTTGGCCGTGGTGATGAACATCACCTGGGATAGATCGTAGGCCACTTCCATGTAGTGATCGCGGAACTCGCTGTTCTGCTCAGGATCAAGCACCTCCAGGAGCGCCGACGAGGGATCACCCCGAAAATCGCGGCCCAGTTTGTCGACTTCGTCGAGCATGAAGACCGGGTTGCGCGATTCCACACGCCGCACTGCCTGAAGAATGCGGCCAGGAAGCGCGCCGATGTACGTGCGCCGGTGGCCGCGGATTTCCGCCTCATCATGCACGCCGCCCAGTGATATGCGTACAAACTTACGGCCCGTAGCGCGTGCGATCGACCTTCCCAGCGAGGTCTTCCCCACTCCGGGCGGCCCGACAAAACACAGAATCACGCCTTCGCGCTCGCGACGGATCTCGTCCGTGACTTCGGGCTTCTCCTCGTCCTGACGCTCCAGACGGAGCTTACGTATCGCCATGAATTCGAGGATCCGCTCTTTGACGTCTTCCAAGCCGAAGTGATCCTCATCAAGCACTTGCCTGGCATTC
>DAOVIK010000015.1 GCA_030673735.1 Anaerolineae bacterium | reverse complement strand
GATGGCTAGTAGGCAAGCTGGTGGGAGATGTCGTGATCACGCGCCAGGAGATCGAGGGCTTGAAGACCGGATTGCTTTTCACCGATTCCCCGGCCGCTGGGGAGACAAAACTGACCGAATGGGCCAAGGAGAACGCTGATTTCCTTGGCCGCCACTATGCCAGCGAGCTTGCGCGCAGGGAGAACCGGCGAGCGTCCTATTCGGATCTCTAGCCGCCAAAAGCGCGATAAGGATAATCATCCCCAGATGACTGCCAAAAAGACTCTGCTCTTCTTGATCGTTGCGCCGGGGACCGTGCTTATGCTGATCCCCCATCTGCTGCTGCAATCCGGCTATCGTCTCTTCACCCTTGCTCTCGGTCCCTTGCGATGGATCGGGCTGGCTCCAGCCATCGCCGGAAGCGCCATGCTTCTTTGGAGCTTCTGGGCCTTCACCTTCATCGGCGAGGGAACACCGGCTCCAAACGATCCACCGAAGCGATTCGTTGCCGAAGGTTTCTACCGCTTTGTCAGAAATCCCATGTACGTAGGCATCCTGCTGGTGCTCCTCGGTGAAGTCCTCATCTATCAATCCAGCGTCTTGCTGGTCTACGCAGTCCTGGTCTTTCTGGCGTTTCATCTCTTCATCGTGTTCTACGAGGAACCCCGGCTGAGCCAGCAGTTCGGGGAAACCTACTTGCGCTACAAGCGCGAAGTCCCCAGATGGTGGCCACGCATGCTAAAAGCATCATCACAAGATCACACGAGTGAACAGGATCGATGATCCGGATTCCAGCACGATCCCGTGCATCCCTTGTTCCCTGTCACCGGCTTCTGCAATCCGCGGAACGGGCGCGGGTGCAGGGAAACTATGATTTGCGCAATAGCGCACTCATGCGTAAGCTTCAAGCAGCGGAAGATCGTGGTTGGTCGGAAGTTTTCCCTCTGCGAACTTCGGGGGACTCAGAATGCGATCAATCGAGCATGATGCATGTCCATGACTGTGATGAGCAGTGATCGGATCACGCATTCCATGCATGGACACCCACAATTCAGGAGGCCAGAATGACAGATAGTGTCTACAAAGTGATCGAGTTGGTTGGAACCAGCAAGGATTCATGGGAGAAAGCCGCTGCTGCAGCCGTCGACAGAGCCTCAAAGTCACTGCGCGACCTTCGTGTCGCTGAAGTGGCGGAACTGGACTTGGTGATCGAAGATGGCAAGATCCGCGCCTATCGCGCCAGGATGAAGGTTTCCTTCAAGTTCGAGGGCTAGCTAACTGATACTGCGTGAAGCGTGCTTCCAACGCGAAGCCCTTTCTATGGTCAACTGGGGGCAGATTTGATGAGTGTCAGCCAGGCTTCGCATGGTCGCAATATGAAGCGAGTCCAATCCGGAGGAGGACGCTTCGCGGCGGCCAATCACAGATCACTTACCGGGCCAATAGCATTACCTGCATTTCCCCGGCCGATAGCGGCGCTTTTCTCGCGCCGCCACTGCATAGCACCACAGCATTGCACTCGATACGGCTCTTCTTCCCTACAGACCGCAGCAAGCGCCAAGATAGCATGATCGCCGGCCTTGCATGCGGAAATCAGAATTCGTGAAGACACGATCGCCACTGACGACAGTTGCTACATCACGATTGGTGACATGAATCAGGAGGAAAATCGATGTCCAAGAAACGCAAGGCCTGGCTACGCGCCGTCCTGGCTGCCGCTCTCTTGCTTGTAGTGGCATTCGGCCTGGTCGGATCTGCCTACGCCATCGAGATCGTGGAGGACGACACCATCCCAGCCGGGCAGGTAGTCGACGATGATGTCTTCATCGCCGGCGACAGCGTGCTCATCGACGGCACTGTATCCGGGAACCTGTTCGCAGTCGGCAGCTCAGTGACTCTGAACGGTACCGTCAATGGCAGCATCTTTGCCGTCGGTCAAACCATAACCATAAACGGCTACGTAGGAGGCAGCGTATACGTCGCGGGGGGCAGCTTGATCTTGGGTTCCAGATCCACGATCAACCGCAACGCCATCTTCGCCGGTTTCGCTTTGAAATCCACGAGCGGCTCCACCGTGAACAGGGACCTGCTAGCGGCCAGCTACCAGGTAGTACACTCGGGGGTCGTGTACCGGGATGTAACTGTCGCCGTCGCCGCTCTGGAGATCAACGGTAGAGTCGGAGGAGACGTCACCGCTGAAGTCGGCACTCCCACCGATGCTCGGCTGCCGATCCCTCCCTTCGGTCTCACCGGCGCGGTCTCACCGGTAGCCCCAGGTCTGCGCGTCGGAGACGATGCTACCATCTCTGGCGGGCTTGAGTACACCAGCCCCGTCGAGCAATCGGACGAAATTCGATCCGAGCCGGCGGGTGATATCGTGTACAAGGAAACCCCAGCGGAACGGATCCCCGGTGATGCCTCTCACGTAAGTGCCATTGCCAAGTTCGGCTATTGGCTCCTCGGCCGCCTGCGCGATTTCATCACCCTGCTCGTGCTTGGAGCATTGGCGCTGTGGCTGATTCCAAAGCTTCTGCGCAGGACCATGGACAAGGCGATCTCCGAGCCGCTGCCCGCTGCCGGTTGGGGTTTCGTAGTGACCATCCTCGGCTACGTGGCCGCTGCCTTGGCTGCGGCTGTACTCCTGGCGCTGGTCATCTTCCTGAGCATCTTGACGCTCGGAGGCCTGGCCGATGCGGTCGCCGGAATCGGTTTCTCGAGCTTTGGCCTGGCGCTTGCGGTGTTCGTGCTGCTCGTCCACTTCGGCAGCAAGTTGGTGGTTGCCTTTGTCGGAGGGGAGTGGATCCTGCAGAAGATCTGGCCAAAGCAGGCCGACAGCAAGCTGTGGCCGCTTGTCCTGGGAGCGTTCCTCTACGTTCTCTTGCGAGGCATCCCGGTCCTAGGCTGGTTCCTCGGCGTCGCCGTCACGATCACTGGTATGGGCGCTATGTGGCTGCTCCTGCGTGAGAAGCCCAAAAAGCCTGCTGCCAAGAAGGCCTGAACCGATATGGCCGGAGCATAGGGCGTTAACGCCGAATGACCACCACTATGGATTCCACGTTTCACACTTTCCGGGCCCCGGGTCATTCGTCGTCGTCCACGTTCGGGGTCAATCATGCTCCGGATTGAGATCTGGCGCTCTCCCGCACCCCCGGTGAGGAGCGAAAACGCGGGATAGCTGCGTACGCTCTGCGAGTGTCAAAGACCTCCGAGGCTACCTCGGAGGTCTTTGCGATTTATACTCAGTCCTGCCCGCACTACACCTACGAACTCATTCTGCCGTGTAGAAGTGCATGCAATCCTCGAGAGCTTGCTCGGCGAGCCACGCATCCGCCGCCAGCCATACCAGCAGCTCACCAGATTGAAAGTAGAAGTGTTGCTGTCCTTGACCTTCCAGAATGTACACGCGTATTCCGTCAATCACTTCCTCACCCATTGGCGTGAACGGCGTTTCGTTCTCGGCGATGCGATCGGTCATGTCAACGGTCATGCGCGCCGCCATCCCTTTTGTAGGCGCGCCAGAGATGTACAGGATCGCCTCGCCAAAAGGCCCGTACGCACCCACCGCTCCAGAACTCAGCGGAAACGACTTGGAATGCATGCGATCGATCATCTCGACGGCCTCAGCGGCATACAGCGCTTCCTGTATCGGCATGCCGCCCAGTTCGGGCGGGAGAGATGCCGCCACAGGCTGCATGAGCTGCAGTGCGATAGGAGCCGCAACCACAGCCAGAATCAGAAGGACCGCGCCAAGCGCCATCAAGACCATCGGACCGATGCGCAATTTTCCGTCTTGCTTCATCCCCGACTCCTGCTGGGATCAAGTGTTCGCAATGTTCCCTCAGACCGGTCAATTATCACGATTGCGTTCGTGAGGATTCCCATCTGCCCAAACGCTCACGGCCCTGTTGATGGACCATAGTGCTCATAATCACGCTCAATCACAGCACGGATTCGCTCGACAGACATCCCTTTTGCCACCATCTCCATCACGTCACGCGTGATGTTCACACAAATGCCTCAGCCAAAGCCGTGTGTGTCAAATTGTGGGCTACCATCTGGATTCGTCCCCGCGATATAGCAGTCATAGTTGGACGTATGCCCCACCGCGCCGCACCCGCAGTAACATGGAATCTGCTGCAGCAGCTCCGGATTTGCGACCGCAAAGCGGTACGCTTCTTGAATATGCACCGGCGCCTGCCGAATCTCCTCAGGAAGCGCCGATACTGGCGCCAATTCGAGGGCAACCTCTTCCTGCGGTGCGCAGGCTGCAAGCAGCACCGCAAGCAATCCCACCAAGAACAACCATCCAAATCTCCGCATTCGACCTCCGTCGCAAATGATATCGGCAGTCTGAACATTCTATTCGATCAACATAGCGATGTGAAGACCCCGGCTTCAGGTCTACGCTGCGGGATCACCCTCGGATGATCCAAGGAGAAATCTTCAACGCAGGGTGCGCACGTCCTCCCACGCCAAAACCCGCAGCCTGCGCCACAGCGCGTCATCATGCAGACGGTCACAGAAATCCTGCCACGTTCGCTGCAGCGCGGACCAGCGCGATTTGGGCACAATCATCCAGAAATGCAGCAGCTTGTCGGTTTTAGCCGCCAGTTCATTGCCAACCAGCAGCGTGCGGGCGAGTTGATAATGCATGCTGCACGCCGGCGGGGGATCCTCATGGACAGGCCGTGGCCCAACATCCAAAAGATCGCTGAAGCGGGCCTCCGGGACTTCCCAATAGCGGCACGTACCCTGCTTTTCATCTGCCTGAGCCTCAGGGCAGCGCCCCTTCTGGTAGCGCGCACAACGTCCCAAGCCGCTTCTGTTCTTGGCTTCGACCAGCACCAGGTTGCGCTCGCCCACCAGAAAGACATCCACTTCGGTGCGCGGCCCCGGGCCGTCAACCTGCAGCAGCACATGATCCAAGCCGGGGAGTCTTTGACCCGAAATGGCGTAGCCCCAGAAGTAGGGGCGCAGTGCATCCCCCTCGGCCTCGATGGCAGGCGTCCCCCATAGCGGCCGCAGCGCCAGCAGCGCTTCCATCGAGATATCAGGTCGCGCCAGGGGATACATCAAATTCCACACCAGGGCATTTTCGGAAGCCGGGTGGCGCAAGTTGCCCAGCACGCGCTGCGGCAGGGCATCGAAGATCTTTTCTTCGATGCCCTCCATTACACGCTTTGGAATATGGCCCCGCTTGTTGCCACTTGATGGACTCACGCTACGCTCCTCGAACCATTCGCAATGTCATCATACCCATGGGTAAGGTTCTTAGATTATTACGCCCAAGTGGGGCTGCCGGTGGATGAGCAATGAACGCCCTAGTTATGAAAACCATCTCAGGAGGGATTCAGTACCTTTAGATACTGTATCATTGCGCTCATGGCATGCTGTACGTAATCAATCCGCACTTCAGTTGCGCGATTATTAAAGTCTTCCACTTCCTGTGTATTTCCTTCCAGCCAGACAACAGCTCTGGGAAATGCCCCGGCATATTCACCTTTACGTACTTGAGACTGAAGCAGGAAAGTGATGCCGCGTTGCACAGCGCGATTGATACGCTGCCGCATTTCATGGTTTGTGGGGAGAAAGGAAAGAGCTGCTTGCAGCCCTTCCAGCCGTGTTGCTGTTGGAGTTGTTCTACCATCTATGGAAAAACCACCATCGATTATCGGCTGCTGAGGATCATCAATTTGATCCTCCAGAATCGATTCACAGATCTGTATTGCATGGCTAATAAGCAATTCCCTTGATACATACAGCTCGGAGCTATTCTCAAGGGAAAGAATCTTCTCAGTTGCTAACAAAGCCCAATGGTCCGAAGGGATATCGGTGCTATTCTCTCGACTGAGAGCCAGGTACTCTAAAGCCTTGTAAGCCGACTCGAGCCACAGGATAGAGGGATCCTTTTCGTAGAGCATGAGGAGTCCCAATGCAGCCTCCCCAGGATAATACAATGATTGCCACTCGTCGTTTCTTCCCCCCTCCGAAGGAATGTATTTAGAATAGAAACTCCCATCATCCTTCTGCATATAGATGATAAATCGGCCAAGCGCTTGAAGATCAGCAAGAGGTGTGAATCCAGGATGGAACTCCTCAATGCTTAAAAGAGCTACAAGACCCAGTCCTGTACCACCAAGTTTGGCTTCCAGTGGATTGCCAGTTCCGTTTACCTCAGGATCTGACCAAACGGCCAGCATGTTATTCTGCCCTGCTACGGGATAGATAGATTCATCTCGGAGATATCTTCCTGCTCGTTCAATTGCAGACCGTATTTCATCATCAGGCTCTAACTGATAGTACATAGACATGGCATATATGGTGCCACCGTGCCGCAGGATGTTGTATCGTGGAGACACCGTAATGGTAGGGTCCATGTTGACACGATATTCAAACATCCCATCTTCTTTGGTCGAACTCACGAGATAGCTGGCTGATAGATCGATAGCGTTTTGAATCGTGTCAACCTGTGAAGGATTAGATCCCGCTATCAAATATTGGCGGAACACAAGGGAAGACGCGCACAGGACTATGAGCCCTGCAATTCCAAAGGCTATCCTAATCCTTGTGTGCTTAGTAGAATTCCTTGGATGCGACATATTTAGCTTCTTATGCACGTGACAATCAGAATCCTAAAATCAAAAGCAATAATCAGAGAATTGATTTGCATCTTCTGGATATTATCAGACCTCAGACTGTTCGCATCCTATCCTTTGAGCCTACTTTAGCCGCAATCCAATAGAGTTGGTTGCATGATGCTCCTGCTTGAAGTCTCCATGCCTATTATCAGTCCTGAGGGATGCTTCACGCAATCAAATCCGACATGGATTGACCACTTCTGCAAACCTCTTGCAAGCCGAAATCGATTATTCCATATCAATCATGATCACAAAAATTGGGGGACTTATAAAGGTAAATAGGCGGGGGAACATAGAGCAATACACGCCAGGAGAAGTCTAGGCGTTGATTCGACGACGCCGAACCTGCCTTGCGAAGCTTCTCTGCTCGTTTGGCGATGGTCTTCAGAACCGAGGCATAGGAGCGCGCGAATTTCTCCACGCCCTCCTGTTCGAGTTCATCCGTCACAGTTTTCATCGAGATGCCGATCGAATCCAGCGCGTCGATATGCCCGCGCGCATCCGCAAGGTCTCGCTCCAAAGTAAGGTCGGCCACGCCATGGTCGATGAACGCTTCCAGTGTTTCCGGAGGAATGGTGTTCACCGTCTGTAGTCCGATCAGGTTGTCCACGTAGTATGTGTCCGGGTAGGTCGGATTCTTGGTGCTTGTAGAGGCCCAAAGCGGCCGCTGGACACGCGCGCCATGTTGTTGCAGGTTCTCAAAACGTGGGCCGCCAAAGGCACCCTTGAACTGCGCATAGGCCAGCTTGGCATTGGCAATGGCGATCTTTCCGGTTAATGCCGTGACCCGCTCCGCGCTGGCCGACTTGTTGCGCAGCATCTCCTCAAGCATCGCATCCACCTTCGTGTCAACTCTGGAGATGAAGAAAGACGCCACCGATGCAACATGGTCCAGGGATTGTCCTTGCTCCGCTCTACGCTCCAAGCCGCGCTGATAGGCATCAATAACTTCTGCATAGCGCTGTAGCGAAAAGATCAGCGTGACATTGATGTTGATGCCCTCAAAGATGGCTTGCTCGATCGCTGGCACGCCGGCTTGCGTGGCCGGGATCTTGATCATCACGTTCGGGCGGTTCACTTCTGTCCATAGCCGGCGCGCTTCATGAAGCGTTGCCTCGCAGTCGCTAGCAAGCTCAGGAGAAACCTCGATGGAGACGAAG
The DNA here is from genome assembly GCA_030673735.1 of Anaerolineae bacterium. GTDB lineage: Bacteria > Chloroflexota > Anaerolineae > Anaerolineales > E44-bin32 > W1033. The sequence continues at coordinate 5,849 of DAOVIK010000015.1, read as the reverse complement.
CCGTCCCCTCCATTGGTCGCTTCATACAGGGGAAGGAGGACGCTCGTGGCCTCTCGGATGTCTTCGAGCGCCAACGCATCGAAAATACGCTCCGCCGTCCAGCCATCTACCGCCATCGGACGCATAGAGGGGGCATACAGATCTCCCTCGGAAATCGCCTGCTCGAAGATCGTGGGATTAGAGGTCACGCCGCGTACATGACCGTCGGCGACCATGCGCTCCAGTTCGCCCGAGCGCAGGAGGTCGCGTCTTATAAAGTCAAGCCAGATGGATTGTCCTAGTTCGTGCAGACGAGAGATGGGCGTCATGGCAGTCTCCGGATTCATCCTTGGGCCTCAAGGGCCTCTATCTTGGACACCCGGCGTACGTGCCGTTCCTCGCCTGAAAACTGCGCCGATAAGAATGCCTTTATCAGTTCCTTCGCCGTCTCTTCGCCGATCACCCGAGCCCCGAGGGCAAGCACGTTCACGTCATCATGCTCAACTGACTGACGCGCCGAATAAGTATCATGGCAAAGCCCCGCTCGCACACCGCGCATTTTACACGCCGCCACGGCTGCTCCTACTCCTGACCCACAGATCAGCAGGCCTCGCTGCGCCTCGCCCTGCTGGATCGCCCGACCAACCTTTTCCGCATAGTCCGGGTAATCTACCGGGTCTGTCGAGTTGGTTCCCAGATCGATAGGCTCATGGCCCAGGCTTTTCACGGTTTGCACCGCCAGATCCTTGAGTTTGAAACCAGCGTGATCGCATGCAACGGCGACCTTCATCACTCCTCCTCCTGTCGAACTCGCGCCAGTACCTGGCGCGCTGCTTGTTCAATCCTTTCGGCCGTCAAGCCCAAGTGCTCATAGGCATGTTCATACGGCGCCGAAACGCCATAGCGATCCAAGCCCAAGATCTCGCCCGAATCTCCGACCCAACGCTCCCATCCTTGCGGCACACCCGCCTCGATCGCCACCCGCGCCCGAACGTTCGGGATCAACACCTCCTGCCGGTAAGCTTGATCTTGAGCCGCAAACAACTCCCAGGAAGGAAACGAAACCAGGCGTACGGCAATCCCCTCAGAAGCAAGGCTTTCCCCTGCTTTGACTATCAGCGGAACCTCCGAGCCGGAGGCCATCAGGATGATGTCGGGCGTTCCAGAACCCAGGTCTGCCATCACGTATGCTCCGCGCAGCAGGCCATTCGCAGGAGCAAACCGCTTGCGGTCGAGCACAGGCACACTTTGCCTCGTGAGCGCAAGGACCGTCGGACCTGTTTGGCGTTCCAGCGCCGCAAGCCAGGCGGCCGCGGTCTCGTTTGCATCTGCCGGACGGATCACTGTCATGTTGGGAATGGCGCGCAGGGAAGCCAGGTGTTCAATCGGCTGGTGGGTCGGGCCGTCTTCGCCAATACCCACCGAATCGTGGGAAAGGATATAGATCACACGCAGACCCATCATGGCGCAAAGTCGCATCGAAGGCCGCATGTAGTCGGAGAATACCAGAAAGGTTCCCCCGAAGGGGATCAAGCCCCCATGCAGCGCGATGCCGTTCATGATAGCGGCCATCGCATGCTCACGGATCCCGTAGTGCAAATAGCGCCCTTCACGATTCTCGCTGCTGAACGGCGCCTCGGTCTCGATCTTGGTCTTGTTCGAGCCGGTCAGATCCGCCGATCCACCGATCAATTCTGGGATGCTTTGCGCCAGCGTGTTGAGAACCTTTCCCGAAGCGGCGCGCGTGGCCATGCCTTTGCTGCTCTCCTCGAAATCCGGCATGCGCTTCTGCAATCCTTGGGGAAGCTTGCCCTCCTGAACACGATCGAATAGCGCGGCCTCCTTAGCGAATTGCTTGCGATAGGCCTTGAAGAGGCTGTCCCAGTCTCGGCGTCGCTCGGCCCCGCGTGCGCCCATGGCTTCGAAATGCGCGCGCACCTCATCCGGCACTAAGAACCGCGGGTCCAGGGGCCAGCCCAGCTTCTCTTTTGCTCCCGCGAGTTCCTCATCGCCTGGCGGTTCGCCGTGCGCGGCGGCAGTGTCCTGCTTGGTCGGCAACCCGAAGCCGATGTGTGTGTGGCAGATGATCAGTGAGGGACGGGGATCGGACTTGGCGACTGTAATTGCTTCGACCACCGCTGACACGTCGTTGGCATCCTCAACGTCGAGCACATGCCAATCGTAAGCACGGAACCTCGCCGCGCGATCCTCGGTGTAGGTCAGATCCGTGCTGCCATCGATGGTGATGCGGTTATCGTCATAGAGATAGATCAGGCGTCCCAAGCGCAGATGCCCCGCCAGCGAGGCGGTTTCATGCGAGAGCCCCTCCATCAAATCGCCATCAGAAGCAATTGCATAAGTGTAATGATCGACGATCGGGAAACCGTCGCGGTTGTACATCGCCGCAAGCCGTTCCGCGGCGATCGCCATCCCGATTCCGTTCCCGAAACCTTGGCCCAGAGGCCCGGTCGTGGTTTCCACGCCCGGCGCTTCCCCGTATTCGGGATGTCCCGGCGTCATGCTTCCTAGTTGCCTAAAACGTTGAATCTCCTCCATGGGCAAGTCATAGCCCGTGAGATGCAGTAGCGCGTAGAGCAGCATGGAGCCGTGCCCCGCGGAGAGCACGAAGCGGTCCCTATCGGGCCATGTCGGAGCTTGAGGATCGAACTTCAGATGATGAGCCCAAAGCGCATAGGCCATTGCAGCGGTGCCCATGGGCAGGCCCGGATGGCCGGAATTGGCGTGCTGGATGGCATCCGCAGCGAGGAAGCGTATCGTGTTGATGGCCTTCTCTTCAATGCTAGAAGTCGACATGAATGTCTCCGCGACCTTGCTCAGCGGGGATTGGAAGCCTGATCAGCCGCTGCCTAGCAATCCCTTCGGGGGACATGAATGGATGATATCACAAACGCCAAAACCGACCGATGACACATGCGGCGGCGCTCATCAGACTTCGTCGAGATCAGCTTCCTTGCTATCCTGCCTTGGCGATCCTGCGAGCGCCCAACAGTCGATAGGCATCATAAGAGGCGGCCTTCCAAGCCGCCTCGCGATCATTCCCAGAAATCCGATCCAACTCCGGGATCTCAAAGGTAATCCGCTATGCTAAAGACAAATCCCCCCGGCTGCTCGTCGGGGGGATTATTGAATGGGAATTCAGGACCACTAAGGATCTATGGCGCTGATGATCTGGGGATCCAACACCAAAAGGAAAGGAAAATCAGTTGCCGCAAACCTCACTATCGGCAGCCAACTGTTCGGCCAAATCCTCTTCGCCAGCCAATTCAAATCCAGCAACGAAGAACTCCAAGAGTGTCGACTGGAAATCTGTGTAATCCTGGGCGGCATTGTTACGCTCTTCGATGGTAGCCACAGCAAACTGCAAGAGCTGCAATGCTTCTGCTCTTCCTGGATGATCTTCATCCAAGTCTTGTACCGCCTGGACCGCTCTCTCGATCGTATCGGCAGATACTGATCCTTCAGACACCACGACACATGATTCTATAATGCGCGGAGCCATCTTTAGCATCATATCGAGCCAAACTTCAAGAGGTGCATCAGCCAGTTCAGTTACGATCTCTGTGATGACGTCGGAAACAGCATCCAGATCACCATCCCTGACCTCTTGAACTAATTGGGATAGGGAATCGGAAAGCAGAGAGTTGGCAGTGTCGTCGGCAAATTCGATCAGGACTTCTAATCCTTCTTCAACAGCCTCTACAGCAAGATCCACACCCTCCTGGAAATTCTCCTCCTGCTCTTCAGCCGCCTCCAATAGCGCAAAGATATCCTCCTGTACATCGTCCAATTCTGATTCAGGGTCCTCATCATGCGTATTGCTCATTGCACTAACCAAGATATTCGACTGACTCATGGTGAGATCAGGCTCCCCGACGGTGATGATTACCAAACCAGTGTACTCAGTGACCTGGGACCCATGAAGGGCGTGAGACCAACTGAAGGTGAAGCTATCATCAGTTTCGGAGTTCGGATTGGTTGGCCAGTAGGTAAAGGCAAAGATGTTATCTTCTCGGTAAAGCGCGACATCGCCGTGAGAGGGCTCTCCCACATCCCAGACCTTAACAAATTCGTTGCAAGATGAAGCGGTGTCGTCCTCTGTATATACTGCGTTGAATGTCACAAATTCATCACCTGGGTTCATTGAAACGTAACGATCAACATGCATCCCCCAATCTTCTAAATTCCTCAAGGCAAAGACTGCATCGCAAAATACACCTCCTATACTGGGACCAAGTAGGGCTATGATAGCTATAACAACTATAGCCACAAGTACAAGTATCAGGGCATATTCAACCAGCCCTTGTCCAATCTCGTGTCTGCTCATTCGAAGGTTCCCTCCTCATGTATGATCTGTTCGGATCAAATGAAGTGCCGATGAAAACTGGACCGCTCACTATCTTGAGCACACTCAGATTGTTGCGAAAACTAGTGCACGGCTGGGGCAGGTTTCAAGCTTCACTGTTAGTAGAGGGATCAATGATGAAGGTATCTGTTGGATGTTCCAATCGACCAGTGTCTAACCACTATACACTATTTAAACCATGATTATCACATCATTCATATAATATGTATCCATTCTTGCCGTGTCAGTTGGGATAGATCAGTCACCTTTGGCCCTTCGCGCAATCCAACTCAGTAGCCAGAACCAAGCCGAGGCCAGCAATGCCAGCAGTATGCCAAAGCCTGTGCAGATCAAAGCCGAACGTGCCGTTGCCCAACCATACAGCCACCAAACCAGCCCATCCCCCAAGATTAGCAAGATGATCGCGCCAATCACAAGGCGAGCCTGCGTGCTGCTCGCATAGCGCCGTAGATCGCGTCCTCTCTTGCCCGACATCGAGATCTATGCCTTTCTGAGGGACCTTATGCGTCTCCCCAAACGCTTCCCGATGGTGAACTGGGCCCGGATTTCCGGAAGCGCCTGCTCCGCGGCTTCTTCCCCCAGCGCGACGATCGCCGATACCGAAGGTTCATCATCCAGCATGCCGATGTGTGACACGTTGGGTCGGATGATTACATCGGGTTTGTCGATCTCCAGGCGAAGCTCCGTGAAATAGCGCGAGCTGATTTCCTGGGAGCGCACGAACACACGCAGAGCCTGAGCCGGCCTCAACCGGCTTACCATCTGCAGCAAGGGCAACTGCTCCAGCACGCTGTCAGCGGGATCTGATCCCCAGTCTTCCCTGCGTGGAGAGAGCACAACCGCCACCGTGGGCAAATTGCAGAGGGCTCTGGCAGGAGCCACGGGAACGGGATCGACCACGCCTCCATCCACCAACCGATGCTCATCGCGGCTTCGGGGAGGGAAAATGCCCGGAAGCGCAATGGTGGCCAGGAGGGCATCGACAACTCCCCCCTCCTGCAGAACCATCTCCTCCCCCGTCTCGAGATCTGCAGCAGTCGTGGCGAAGGGAATGGCGAGGCCGGCAAAGGTGATCGGCCCCAGAATGCCTCGCAGCCAATCCTCGATGGCGTGGATCCCAAGCAAGCCGGGGCCCTCAGGACGCGCATGGAAGAGATCCAATTCCCGCGCTTCCTCAATACGGGCCTGGATATCAGAAGGAGAGTTGCCGGCTGCATAAAGGGCGCCCATGACGCCCCCCATGCTTGTGCCAGCAACCGCGCGTATGTTGTACCCTTCGCGCTCCAGCACGCGCAGCACACCGATGTGCGCTACACCTCTGGCCCCCCCGCCACCCAACGCTACTGTGATATCCATGCTCGTTCTCCTACCGCATTGAGGTTGTTCAAGCCTGCCAAGAACGACGAGGCCCCGTCAATCGCTCTCGGATCCTCACCGCTCATGCTACCACAAGGCGTGCGAAAACCAACACCAGCCATAGCGCTTC
>DAOVIK010000262.1 GCA_030673735.1 Anaerolineae bacterium | reverse complement strand
GTGGGCGGGCTAATGATCCTCGGGCTCCTTGCGATCTTGTTCTTCGGCCCTATGCTGGCACCAAGCAGTCCCTTCCGCATGCAAGGCCTTATCTTTCAGGACGGCGAACTGCTCGCGCCTCCCTTCGCGCCTGGTGAAAGCTACCCATGGGGTTCTGATCCACTTGGGCGAGACATGATGAGCCTGATCCTATCAGGCGCTCAACAGACGCTCATCCTAGCAGTATTGGCGGTTGCTGCGCGTACGCTGGTGGGCGTTATCCTGGGAGCGATTGCCGGCTGGACCGAGGGCAGTCGTTTGGACCGCTTCATTCTGGGACTGGCAGAGGTGATCTCGGCCTTCCCCACGCTTCTCTTGGCCATGATCCTGATCTTAGCCTTCGGCATCCGTCAAGGCATGCCGCCTTTCGTCATCGCATTATGCTTCGTGGGCTGGGGTGAGATCATGCAATTCGTGCGCAGCGAAGTGATGTCCATCCGCCCCAGGCCCTACATCGAAAGCGCCGTAGCCGTTGGAGCACGCACACCGCGCATTATTGGGCGTCATATCCTGCCTCATCTCTTCTCGGCCCTCATCTCGATCGTTGCGCTGGAGATGGGCGCGGTGCTGATGCTGCTGGGTGAACTTGGATTCATCGGCATCTTCATCGGCGGCGGAACTCGTCTCGCACACGACGCCATCACCCTGCTGTACTCCGATGTGCCCGAATGGGGCGCCCTGCTCAGCAACGCGCGTTACTACGCACGCAGCTACCCTTGGACGGCGTTTGTGCCCGCACTGGCTTTCTTCATCGCAATCTTGAGCTTCAACCTGTTCGGAGAGGGATTCCGGCGTTCGATCCAAAAGGGACATCTTGTTTTTTCACGCATCATCAATCGCTACACAGTGGGCTTGGCGATCGTGGCCATCGTAGGATTCAACTGGCTGAGCAATAACAGCGGATCGATGCCGTTCTACAAACGAAGCGCCAGCGAATTCGACTCCGCCAGGGTCATGGAGCATTTAGCCGTACTGACGGATCCGTCCATGGAAGGGCGGGCCTTGGGCTCGGCAGGAATGGACGCCGCCGCCGATTACATCGCCGCCGAGTTCGAGGCTTTGGGCTTGCAGCCTGCCGGAGAAGCGGGGACCTACTTCCAGACTCGCAAGCGCTCCTTTGAAGTCCTGGAAGCCATCCCACAGCTCACCATATATGACGGCGGCCCCGCTCCGGTTCTCGGTCAGGATTTCGCGGCTTACCCCGGATTGAATGCCACTTCGGGCGAAGCGGACTGTCCGCTTCGGTTTATTGGGCTTGGAGACCCCGTCCAAAGCTCCCCAGGCTCCTGGCGCTCTCCCTATCCGGCCCTCGAAACCGCAAACTACAGCAACGAGACCCTGGTGGTCGTGACGGATTTCGAAGCTGGCAGGCTGACGTACAAGGCGGGATGTGGCATGATCGTGATAGCGCCAGACCATGCAGACCTGAGCAAACTCTATACATTATCCGGCCGCTCGAGCATGGGTTTCGACGTTGATTGGAATCTTGTTGGAGAGGAGAAGCCTTTCCTGTGGGTATCGCAGGAGACTGGTCAACGCATTCTGGCCGCATCCAATCTCACCCTTGAAGAGCTTCATCAGACCAGGTCCACGCTGGGCCCGGGCGAGGTCTGGGAAATGCCGGTGGAGGGGCGTGTGCAGTTCTCGGTCCAAGGAACGATCGTTGAAAAGCATCCGGTTCGCAACGTCCTCGGCTATATCCCGGGGTGGCACGGCTACGATTTCTGCACCGACTGCTTGGGCCAGAGGGTTATCGTGGTATTGGTCCAGTACGACAGCCCCCCAATTGGGCCTGAGGGGATCTTCTATCCTGCTGCCAACGACAATGCCAGCGGTGTGGCGCTCATGTTGGAACTGATTCGCCTCATCCAGGAGACGGACTATTCACCCCCCAAGACCTTCTACTTTGCAGCCTACAGCGGGGAGGGCCTCGACCTTGGCGAACCAGTTGGCGATCCTCCCAACGTGGATAGGCTCCTGCAAGCCAAGGTTGGGCTTTCTTCGCTTGAGGTGGAGGCGATCGTGCTGATACGCGGCGTTGGCGCGGGATCGGGCGATCGCGTGAATGTTTCATCTGGAGGCAGCTTGCGCCTAGCTCAGTTACTGGACAGGGCTGCCCGCCAGATGGGAGTCCGCATCGTCCGCGCCGAGGAAGCTATCGACATCAGCGTGATCTACGACGACACCACAGCGTTCGGAGAGGCCGGAGAGAAGGCTCCTACTATCAGGCTGTCCTGGGAAGGGTGGCAGGAATACTCCCGACTACCACAAGACTCGCTCGAGATCATCTCACAGGACAATCTCGATCAGGTCGGCCGCACCCTTGCCCTGGCGCTCATGATCATGGGGCAGGAAATCAACTACTGATCGTTCGTGCGGAAGACTCCCGAACAAACTTGATGAGACGGTGTTCGCGACGCTGGCGGGGTATTTCATGTCAGGTCTCACGCGCGTGATTCCGTAGGGGCGTCCGGCGGACGCCCGTTATGATGAATCGCATCGCACGGCGTGGCAATGGTTTGACGGTAAAATACCCGCCGAATTCCTTTCTGTTTCAAAGAACATGTGAGGCAAAGTCGGGGCTCAGGGAACACTCGGCCAAGCGCTGCATCGCGTAATCGTCCATGCCCATCCCCTAACTGTAACTTGCTCCTGAGCATCCCCCACGCGACAATGAGCCGGCGCAGATCCCCTGCGCCCGGCAGTCCTGCTTCCTATCACCTTCAAATTGAGGCAAAATATGGGCCCACTGAATGGTCTGAAGATCTTAGAGATCGCGGGAATCGGTCCTTGTCCTTTTGCGGCCATGATGCTGGCCGATATGGGAGCCGAAGTGTTGCGAATCGATCGCCCACCACAATCCGAAGCCTCCCAGCCAATCCTGCCATCTAAGGATGCATTGCGCCGTGGCCGTAGGAGCATCATCGTTGATCTCAAGAATCCGGATGGTGTGAAGCTGGTCCTCCGTCTTGCGGAAGACGCCGATGCCCTTATTGAGGGCTTTCGTCCGGGCGTTATGGAGAGGCTGGGATTGGGGCCAGATATTTGCCTGCAGCGAAATCCTCGCTTGATCTACGGGCGTGCGACCGGTTGGGGGCAAGAAGGCCCCTTAGCCACTGCTGCCGGGCATGACAT
>DAOVIK010000302.1 GCA_030673735.1 Anaerolineae bacterium | reverse complement strand
GCATTAATGCGGTAGGTGCGATAGCGCTTGTAGATCTTGGCACCGAAACGCTCGGCCAGCATCGGCGTCCGGGGATTATCTTCCGACGTCAGAGAGAGGTCGGCCCACGTGTACCCCTTTGGGATCACGCGGCGCCTCAATTCATCAAACATCAGCACCGCTACTCCCCTGTCCCAATATTCCGGCAGCACGAGCACGCTCTTCACGGCGACACATTGCGGCTGCTTTCTGCTGGCCCGCCAAAGACTCAGGTAATCCCAAGGACGGCGCAGCCCGTTGGCCCGGATCAGCCACTCATTGATGTTGGGAAGCCCCGGGAACCAGCCCACAACCTCACCCTCGACCTCGGCGAAGAGCACCAGCTCAGGGTCGGCGATGCGCAGAAACGACTGCAGCGTGGAGCGGATGGCATCGCGGTGCCAACCGATGTGATCCGGGAGATGCGCCAGCGCGGCGTTGAGCAGGCGATGAACGTTGTCGGCCTCTTCTTCCCAGTTCTCAAAGTCAGCGGTCCGAATCGTGATATTGCCTCTGCGGCGCAAGCGATCTGCCAGGCGGCTTAGCCGGCGTCTTTGCGGCGTGTCTTCGTCCACGGGGATGGCAAAGGCGAGGTTGTCACCGCGAGCCTTTTTGAATCCATAGCGCTCGACGAAATCCTGGTAATAAACAGGTGTATGGGCACAAAGGATCACCGGTGGGCGATCGCGGCCCTCAATGAGAATCCCGTAGCTGTCTTCGTAGTCCAGGTTGAAAGGGCCCCAAAGCGTGTCCAGATCGCGCCGCCTCGCCCATTGGCGGACATGCTCGAACATGGCCTGGGCTATGTCGTAGTCCTCGATGCACTCGAAGAAGCCGAAGAGGCATTCGCGACGTCCTCTCTGCTGGTTGGAGAAGTGGTCCTCCGCGGCGCAGATAGTTCCCACCGGCTCTGCGCTTCGCCAGGCGATGAAGAACTCCGCCTCGCCGCGCTTGAAGAAAGCGCCCTCGCGCGGATCGATGACTTTGGCTCGGTCAGACAGCAGTGGAGGAACCCAAAGCGGATCGTCTTGGTAGATGCGCCAGGGGAAGGTGAGAAAGATGCGCTTCTCGCGCCGGCCGCGCAAGCGACGGATCTCAATGCTGCTCAAGATTGTCTTCCTGCCGCCTTGCGCCGCGCCTGAAGCTCCTTGCGGATTTGCGAGAATTTCTCCTTGTCGAGCGGATAGACAATGGCGAAGATGATGCCTCCCACGAGTAACACGGCCGGGATCGGGCCGGTGAGGATCCGTATGCCTGTGATGGCTTCCGCGGGCTGGCTGGGGAGCGCCGAATCATATCCCGTGAAGCCGAGCACGACACCTACGATTGGCACGGCGATGGAAGCCGTGATCTTCTTGGCGAGCGTGATCAAGCTGTAGAACATTCCTTCATGCCGCTCGCCCGTCTGCCACTCGCCCCATTCGATCGCATCCGGGATGATCGACCACGGGAGCACGTGCGCCGCTCCCACGCCGATTCCCGCCAGCACAGAAATGAACAGGATCAGTGCGAATGCGGTGGAGGCATTGAGCGTGATGAGTACGAGTTGTACCACGGCCCAGAAGGCGATGCCCACGATGTAGGTCTTCGGCTTGCCCCAGCGGCGAGACAGTCTCTCCCAAAGGGGAAGCGTGAAGATCGCGGTTATGAATATCACGCCCATGATGATCGGAGTGTCGGGCTCGCGCCCCACGACGTAGGTGATGAAGTAGGTCAATGAAGTTTGCAGGATATCGACCGCAACCCATGTGAGCAGAAACAGCCCCGTGCCGAACATGAAGGGGCGATTCTTGATAGCCGCAGCCAGCCCCTCACGCAGGCCGGGCTGCTTCAAGTGCATGAATTCCTTGCGCTCGCGGGTTCCGGCAAAAGTGATCCACAGGGGCGCCACGCTCAGTGCGGCAAAGATGATCGCCATGAGCCGCACGCGCGCCGCATGCTCGGGATCGAAGGAGCCGATGATGATCTCAGGAACTACGAAAGCCAGTATGCTGGCGAAGATTGAGAAGAACATTCGGTAGGAAGTCAAGGCAGTGCGCTCGTCGTAGTCCCCCGTAAGCTCCGGTGTGAGCGCGAAGTAGGGCATGTAAACCAAGGTCGCCGCCAATTCATAGATGATGTAGGCCACACAGTAGTAGATCACCAGCGCGGTCGTACTCTCGAGCGGAGGTTTGATCCACAGCAGAACGAATGCCAGTCCGTACGGCAGTGCGCCGAAGAGCAGGAAGGGGCGCCTCCGTCCCCACCTCGAGCGCATGCGATCGGAAAGGTGCCCGATGAGCGGGTCGTTGATGTAATCCCAAGTCTTTCCCACCAAGATCGGCACGGCGGCCAGGAATGGAGAAAGGCCGACGACGTCGGTCAGGTACCTCAAAAACCATGCGCCGATGATCGTCGAGGTCAAGCTGAAGCCGATATCTCCGGCGCCGTACATTAGCTTGGTCCGAACGGGGAGGCGATCCGACATGATAAGTGCTCCTTCCAAAACAGATTTCACAATGAGGATCGGCCTATTCTAATTAACCCTCCTTACCCGGCAAGTCACGCGTACGGACACTCATACCGACTCACGCAGCCCATCACGCAGTATCACCGAGGCAAAAACGCCCTATGCGCCGAAGTTGGCCGAAGCGAGCCCTCTGAAAGCATCCTCCGGAACTCCTCGAGAAGCCAATTTCAGGCTACAATTCAGCCTCGCCCTTCAGCGGAGTTGGGCGAACCTTCCACGATCGAAAGCGACATCATGCCAAGCAGGAGGCCCGAACATCGATAGCAGATTGAAACGAAAGTCCGAAGACGGATCGCTTATCTTCCCTCGCCCCGACAGACCTGACATCGT
>DAOVIK010000272.1 GCA_030673735.1 Anaerolineae bacterium | reverse complement strand
TCGCAACAGCAGTCGCAAGTGGAGACAAGCGTGGCGGCGACTCTACAAGCACAGGCTCCACCACCAGGCACGACCGAAGCCCCGCCAATCGTCCATACGCCAACCAACACGCCCACCCCCACTCAAACAGAAGCGCCTTGGATCGAGGGAAGCGTAGAACGTGCGTCATACGATCCGGCCGCTGGGTGGGGCCCGCCGAATGTGCACGATGATTTCTCCGGAACCAATCCGGAATTCGAGCTCGATAACGCCTCAGGCGTGGCGCATGGGTGGTACCAAAACGGGCGATACAACATCACGTTCCCAACCCGCGGCTGGTGGACCTGGTACTCGGGCTCGACTTCGTTGATGAACTTCTACATCGACGTGGTGGTTTACAACGGGGACCAGTGCGTGGACCGCGATGCTGGAGGGTTGCTCTACCGCTATCTTCAGCCGGCGGATGAGGGCATGCTATACGGGGTGACGTGCGGCGGCGGCTACTTCAGCGGCGTCACCGGCGGCATGGGGGCTACCGGACCAGTCTGTCGATTTATCAATTCCTCCCCAGTTGACGGCTCCGATCTAGATTGCTCTGGATTGTGGAATCACCCAACCAGCAGCTACATCGATCGCGGGCCCGGCGCGGCAAACCGCATCGGGATCCGGGCTGTGGGGCAGCAGATCACGTTGTACATTAACGGACGGCAAGTCGAAACTCTGATCCTCCCTGTCTTCGTGTTGTACAGTGGCAATTTCGCGCTCTATCTAGGAGCCGGGCAAGCCGATCACGCAAGAGTGAGCTTTGACGATCTGAGCATATGGTTCAACCCATAGAGGCTGGCCGTGCTCTTGCGCGGATGAAAGCAGCTTCCTTGGCGTGCGGGCGTTCTGCGCCTACCGAGACGGGTAACGTACAATGGAATTCAGCTAGAACCGATCCATGATAGGAGGGAGGAGGACAAACATGCCGAAATCCCGAATAGGCGCCATCTTGGGACTCGTCCTCAAAGGCAAACGAGCGGCAAGCAGGATCATGTTGGTATCGATCTGCGTGATGCTCATGTTCCTTGCCGCATGCTCTACGGGGGGAAGCGAAGATCGCGCATCCCGCGATCCGGCTGACGATTTTGGAACGCCGGATGTGTACGATGACTTCTCCGGGACCAATCCTGAATTCGAACTGGACAATCCCGGAGGCGTGGCCCGCGGATGGTACGAAAACGGCCAGTTCAACATCGTCTATCCCGCACGCGGCTGGTGGACCTGGTACTCGGGTGGTTCTGCAGCAGCGGACTTCTATGTCGACGTGGTGGTCTTCAACGGAGATCAATGCGCGGACCGAGACGCTGCGGGATTGCTTTATCGTTATGTCCAGTCATACGATGCGGGCTTGCTTTTTGGCGTCACGTGCGAAGGCGGCTACTTCAGCGGGATCCACGGCGCACTGGGTGCTATGGATGGAATATGCTGGTTCACCAATTCCACTCCCGATGGTCCCGAAGATCTGGATTGCTCCACATTGTGGGACCTCCCAACCAGCAACCGAATCAACGATGGACCGGGCGCATCAAATCGACTCGGCGTCCGTGCGGTTGGCCCCCAGATCACGCTGTACATCAATGGCCATGAAGTGGATAGCTTCACGATTTCCCCGGTGGTCTCGCAATACGGGGAATTTGCGCTGTACCTGGGATCCACTCAAGAGGATAACGCTAGCGCCAGCTTTGATGACTTCAGTATGTGGAGAAATCCTTAGGAAGCCATTGCGTGGCAGTGCTCGAGAGACGGTTGGTCAAAGAACGGCATTGCGCATGCCGATTTGGCGTAACCCGCTAGCTTTGTAATCCGTTAAATAAGTGGTACAAGCCGAGTATGTTCAGACAGAATCATCCTGCTTAGTCAGCGATCTGACAATTCTTGCCAAATGCCAGGGATCGCGAAGCGAAATTCCCGCGGGCAGGGATACGGTAGTCCACCTTCTCCTTAATGCAAAAGCATAGATTTAAAGGGGACCGTCGATGAAGAAGTTCGCTCGACAGAACTGGACTCATGCATTGAGGATTGTTGGGATTCTGATCGTCGTCGCGCTTGCCGGCAGCATCCTTTGGCGCGCCTGGTATGAAACTCTGGGCCCCCTTCTCAGTGGAGGTGATGCAAGCGAGCTTTCGTTGCCTCTGATCGGCATGCCCCTGACGTTGATGGGAGCAATTACGTTGGCAATTGGGGGCATTCTGTTTGTGAACAGGACTTCCATCGCCTTTGGCGATGAGACGTTCCACGATCGAGCCTCCTTCGTGAGGACCGATCCACGCCCGGAAGCGCGCCGCGAAGTTTGGATGCTCAATCTGCGAATGCTTGGAAGGCTTTGGCAACCGGCTCTGATCCTGCTGGCGATGGCATTTGTGTTGATCATCGTAGGAGGCAGGCTGATCAACATGTGAACCAAACTGTGGGGGAGCATCATTAAGCTGCGCCCATTCTCTGGTATATTCTTGGAGGGGTTCTCTGAGCCTAGGAGAACCCCTTCGGCTTCGGAAATGGTGATGGTTGATATTCCTGACACACTCAAACGGACCGTCGTTGAACTACACGGTGCGGCCGGCGTCGATTGGTTGGAACGCCTTCCTTCCATCCTCGCCGAATGCGCGAATCGATGGTCGCTGACCATCAGTCACCCCTTCGAGGCTCTGTCATACAACTACGTGGCGCCCGCACTTGATTCGGACGGTCGCGAGGTGGTTCTCAAGACCGGTGTTCCCAATCCCGAGCTAATCACAGAGATCGAAGCGCTCCGCCTCTTCCGCGGTGAAGGCAGCGTGCTTTTGCTGGATGCCGATCCCGAAGTGGGCATCCTGCTCTTGGAGCGCCTGTTACCGGGCAACCCCCTATCGACCGCGAAGGACGACCAACGAGCAACCTCAATCGCCGTGAAAGTGATGCAGCAGCTGTGGAGGACACCGCCGCCGACACATCCCTTCCCTACCGTTGAGAAATGGGGGGTAGGTTTGAAGCGCTTGCGCCATACATTCGATGAAGGCTCCGGCCCCTTCCCAGAAGCGTTGATCGAGACCTCCGAGGCGCTCTTCAAGGAACTGGTCGCCTCCTCGGACGAGCCTGTGTTG
>DAOVIK010000045.1 GCA_030673735.1 Anaerolineae bacterium | reverse complement strand
GAGCCTTCGCTGCAGCCGGTGATCAACGCCAGCGGCGTGATTCTGCACACCAACTTGGGCCGCGCGCCGCTCAGCGGGAACGCACGACGGGCGATGGAAGTAGTGGCTGCGGAATATGGGACGTTGGAATACGATCTCAAGAAGGGCAAGCGCGGCAAGCGCGACGTGCATTGCGAAGGGCTTCTGCAGCGGTTAACGGGCTCCGAAGCGGCGCTGGTGGTCAACAACAATGCCGCCGCGGTGCTGCTGGCGCTGACCGCATTAGCGCGGCGCAAGGAAGTGGTGGTCTCGCGCACGCAGTTGATCGAGATCGGTGGGGGCTTTCGCGTTCCGGACGTGATGAAGCAGTCGGGCGCCAAGCTGGTTGAGGTCGGCACAACCAACCGCACGCATTTGCACGATTACGAAGCGGCGCTGAGCGAACGGACGGCGCTGATCCTGCGGGCCCATCACTCGAACTTCAGGATCGTGGGCTTCACGACCGAACCCACTCTGGCGGAGTTGACGGCCTTAGGGAGGCAGCACGGTATCCCTGTGGTCGACGATCTGGGTTCAGGCGCGCTGCTGGATACAGAGGAGTTTGGGCTGGGCCATGAGCCCACAGTGCAGGAATCGTTAGAAGCCGGCGCGGGGCTGGTGGCCTTCTCGGGCGACAAGCTATTGGGCGGGCCGCAGGCCGGCATCGTGCTGGGTGAGAAAGCCCTTGTCGACCGACTGCGCCGCCATCCGCTGGCGCGTGCAGTGCGGGCAGACAAGCTGTGTTTGGCAGCGCTCAGCGCCACGCTGAATCACTATCTGAAGGACGAGGCGCTGAAAGCGATCCCAGTATGGCAGATGATCGCCGCGCCCATCGAGGATTTGAGAAGGCGCGCAGGTGCTTGGGCAAAGAAGCTGGGCCAAGGAGAAGTGCAGGAGGCGCAATCCACAGTGGGGGGCGGGAGCTTGCCCGAGGAGACGTTGCCCACGTGGGTGCTGGCGTTCTCGGTTTCGCGACCCAACGCATTCGCCACTCGCCTGCGCAAGGCAGATCCCCCGATCATCGTGCGCGTGGCGGAGGACAAGGTGCTGCTCGACCCTAGGACCGTGTTTGCCGAGCAGGAGCCAGCGCTGCTGGCTTCCTTGCAGGAATTATTATGACTTTTTGAGTAGTTGGATCGGCTTCGGACCGCAGAGATCGACCTTCGAAACCATCTTCCGGGAGTGATCGTATGAAATCCGACATTGACAAGCTTATGGGTGAGAACGGGTTGGACGCGCTGCTCGCGGTGGGCCCCGCGGGACATAATCCGGCCATGACGTACTTCACGGGGCTGGTTCACTTGACGCGAGGCTACCTGCTTAAGAAGCGCGACGAGGAGCCACTGCTATTGTATGCTCCGATGGAGCGCGATGAAGCTGCGCGTACGGGATTGCAGGTCAAGAGCCTCAACGAGTATGACTATCTGGCCATGCTCACGGAAGCGGGCGGGGACCACATCCTGGCTGGTTCGATGCTGATGAGACGCATCCTTGAGGACCATGAGGTCCGTGGGCGGGTAGGACTGTACGGCAAGGTTGAAATTGGCCCGCAGTATGGCGCGCTGCAATTGCTCGATGAGGCGATGCCTGATGTGGAGTTCGTCGGCGAATCGGGACTTACCTCGACCCTAGTACGCGCCCGTGCGACCAAGGACGAGGAGGAGATTGAGCGCATCCGCGCGGTGGGACGAATTACCACAGCCGTGGTGGGCGACGTGGCTGAGTTTCTCACCTCGCACGACGTGCGGGATGGTGTGCTGATCACCCCGGATGGTGAGCCCTTGACGGTTGGTGAGGTCAAGAGACGCATCAACCTGTGGTTGGCGATACGCGGCGCCGAGAATCGTGAGGATACGATCTTCGCCATCGGCGCTGATGCGGGGGTACCGCACAGCGCGGGCATCAGCGAGGACCGAATAGAAATCGGCAAGTCGATCATTTTCGATATCTTCCCCGCCGAGTTCGGCGGAGGATACTGCTACGACATGACACGCACGTGGTGTCTGGATCATGCCACCGACGAGGTGCAGCAGATCTATGAGGATGTTCTCGACGTGTACGAGAAAGCATCCGCGGCGCTGAAGCCTAATGAACTATGTCGCGATATCCAGATTCTGACCTGCGAGCTCTTCGAAGAGAAGGGCCACCCAACAATCATGAGCAACCCCAAGACGCTGGAGGGGTATGTGCATGGTCTGGGGCATGGTGTCGGTCTGAACATACATGAGGTGCCGTTTTTTAGTCACGTGGAGACTAACCAGGACATGCTTCTGCCCGGATCAGTGTTCACGGTCGAGCCGGGTCTGTACTATCCGGAGCGCGGCTACGGCGTGCGCATCGAAAATACGGCTTGGATGCGCCCTGATGGGAAGGTAGAGGTGCTAGCTGATTTCCCCAAGGATCTTGTGCTGAAGATGAAAAGGACGTGAGCCCTGATGATCTCTATGCTTGACCGGGTCGTGCTGGTCAGGTAGCGGATTGGAGTATGAGCGAAGACACGCGCATCTTGGGCATCGAGACGTCTTGCGATGAGACCGCTGCGGCGGTGGTGGAGAATGGGCGCAACATCGTCTCCAGCGTGGTGGCCTCACAGATCCCTCTGCACGCTCCCTACGGGGGCGTGTTTCCGGAGGTGGCCTCTCGCGCCCACGTGGAGAGTATCCATGGTGTGGTGGACCAGGCACTGAGTGAAGCGCATGTGGGGCTGGGATCGATCGATGCCATCGCCGTGACGCGCGGACCCGGGCTGGCGGGGTCGCTCGTTGTGGGCTTGAACATGGCCAAGGGACTCGCTCTCGGATCTGGATTGCCGCTGCTGGGGATCAATCATCTCGAGGCCCATCTCTACTCGATCTGGCTGGTCGAGGAAGAGCCCGAACCGGAGTTCCCTCTGCTGGGCTTGATCGTCTCCGGTGGCCACAGCGAGTTGCTTCTGATGACCGATCACTTGAGCTACAAGCGGTTGGGAGGCACGCTGGACGACGCGGCAGGCGAGGCCTTCGATAAGGTGGCGCGCTTGCTGGGATTGGGCTATCCGGGAGGACCGGCAATCCAAGAGACGGCGGAGGAGGGCCGGGCTGATGCCCACGAGTTCCCCCGCGCCCGGCTTGAAGGGACGTGGGATTTCTCGTTCAGCGGCTTGAAGACCGCCGTGCTACGCAAGGTGCGGGAGAGTCAGCCCGACCTGAAGGCAGGGGTAGAAGCGCCGCGGCCCGGATTGGCGATTGCCGACCTGGCGGCTTCTTTCCAGGCAGCGGTGGTGGATGTGCTGGTGGATAAGACGCTCATGGCAGCCGATGAGTTCGAAGCCACGGAAGTTCTGGTGTCCGGGGGCGTGTCGGCCAATCGCGCTTTGCGTGAGGCGTTTGAGGAGCGAGCGAAGAGTCCTGTGAGGATGCCGCCGCTTGCACTCTGCACCGATAATGCCGCCATGATTGCTTCCGTGGGGCATTGGCGTTACCTAGGGGGCCAGCGAGACGCCCTCGATATTGACGCCCTTCCTACTTGGCCCATCAGCGAGCAATGAAGCCCTCACCGCGAGAGCGTTTCTGAAAGTGAAAGGACATATGGCGTGAAACTGTCAGGCTTGCATTTGCTGTTGACATATCTGTGTACATTTGAGTGCGATCACTGCTTCGTCTGGGGCAGCCCATGGCAAACCGGCACGATGACGCTGGATGACATCACTGAGATTCTGGACCAAGCGGAGGAGACGGGCACGGTGCGTTCGATCTATTTCGAGGGCGGCGAGCCCTTCTTGTTCTATGCCGTGATGCTCGCTGGCGTGCGCATGGCAAATGAGCGGGGCTTCACGGCGGGAATCGTGACAAACAGCTATTGGGCCAACAGCGAGCGGGACGCGCTCGAGTGGCTGCGTCCTTTCAGTGGCATGATCAGTGATCTCAGCATCAGCAGCGATCTGTTCCATTTTGATGAGTTGATGAGCGCACAGGCCAAGAATGCTCAGGCGGCGGCCAAGAGCTTGAATATTCCCGTAGGCGTGATCAGCATCGCGAATCCGGATGCGGAGGATGCGGCATCTGCATCGGGGCAGCTTCCGACGGGCGAATCGGGAGTGATGTGCCGGGGGCGAGCCTCGAGCACACTCGTGGACAAGTTTGCCTATAGAAGCTGGGATCAATTCGACGAATGCCCATTCGAGAACCTGCGCGATCCTGGCCGTGTGCATGTCGATCCATTGGGACACCTGCATATTTGTCAGGGCATTTCCCTTGGTAGTTTGTACCAACAGCCGATCAACGATATTTGCGCCAACTATGATCCGGATACACATGCCGTCACCGGCCTGCTGTTGGCGGGAGGGCCGGCCGAACTCGTGCGACGCTACGATCTCGACCTGCGCGAGAGCTACGCCGACGCATGCCATCTCTGCTACCTTGCGCGCGAAGCGCTGCGAGAGCGATTCCCCGATATCCTGACGCCGGATCAGATGTACGGCGTGCTGCAGGACTAGGGCACCCGCAGCAGTCTGTGAAAGAATAATACACCCTGCGCCAGTTTCAGCGCAGGGTGTATTACATGGGATCCTATGGATTGCTAACGTGATCGCGGTGTAAATGCTGGCAGCACCATGTCCTGCCCGGCCACATCAAGCTGCCAGTGGGGGAACCAAGCTACAGAGAACAACTCGACGTGCACGTCCTTCTTGTATGGCTTGAGGGTCGTCTCTCCGATATTGTCGGCAACGTCTTCCCAATGCTCGTTGACATCGTCGAGTTCCTCGGCCATCTGCAGTTCCAGTGCTTCCAGTTCCTGCTGGAAGGCGGCGATGGCCTCCACCGATTCTTTGACATCGGCCTTGGCCTGCGCGGTCAGGCGTC
Organism: Anaerolineae bacterium; assembly: GCA_030673735.1. Taxonomy (GTDB): domain Bacteria; phylum Chloroflexota; class Anaerolineae; order Anaerolineales; family E44-bin32; genus W1033. The sequence continues at coordinate 4,804 of DAOVIK010000045.1, read as the reverse complement.
GTTTCGTAAGTGAAGATGTAACTCTGCGACGGCTGCCCGTGAACAAGCCAAAGACATTCTCGGCGTGGGTTGCCATCTCCTCCATCTTGCGTCCCGAGAGCTCGGCTTCATCCTCGGCCAGCTCGCGTTCCTCCTTGGTGAGTTTCTTCTGGATGGAGGCGATCTTCTTCTTGTATTGATCTTTGATCTTTTTGGCCGCGACGTCGCGCTCCTTGCGTGCCGCTTCGGCGCATTGGGTGCGAAATTCCTCTGCCGATGTTCCAGGGGTGGCCACCAGCTTGAGTTCGTCGTTGGAGGGCAGCTTCAACTCCGCGTTGTGGTATGTGTAGTCAATGAAATCCTTTTCTAGGCTCTTGAGTGCGCTAGCGTCGTTCAACGGCGATTGGAGGTCCGAATATTGGGCCTCGGCCGCCGGGCTGCTTCCGAGAATGGAGCGATCGATTGGCGGAGTCAGAGCTTCTTCCCAACGCACGATCCCCCGGCGTTCCGGTTCCAAGGCCAGCGAAGTGATGATCTGCTCGTGTTCGATGCCGCGTTTGCGGTCCAGATAATGGATCTGCGCCTGGGCGAGCAGCGCCGGTTTGTAGAGCACACCGGTGGTCTTGGCCTGCATACCCTCCTTGCCGGCAGCTTTGAGCGCCGCAGCGGCCGGGAGATTGTTGGGCAGGAAGACCTCTTCCACGGCATCGGGAACAGGAGGGCGTGTGGCCATTACGGCAGTGGCTGTTGGTTCTGCCGGACGAGCGCTTGGGCGCGCAGTGGTCGGTTGAATGGATGCTGCTTCCTCCGGAACCGGCGCAACGCTGGCGCCAACCATCGCGTTCAGTTCTTCCAACTGCGTGCGCGTGATGGGGCCCTTCAGGTAGGCCATGGCCCAGCGCGTCTGGAATACCGTGGGTTCCTTCTCGTGAACATTGTGCAGCAGGAACACGCGCTTACCCAAAGCTGAGATCAACTTGTCGACCTTGGCGCGATTAAAGCCTCCCTGCCCGGATGTGGCACCTTCCAGGCCATCAATCAAACGCGCCTTGTCCTGCTCGGTCTGCAATCGGCCTACAAACCAGGTGCCTGCGTTGCTCAGAGCCTTGTAATCCAGGTCCACGGGATTCTGCGTGGCGAGCAGCAGACCGAAGCCGAAGGCGCGCGCTTGCTTCAGGAGGCGCAGGATGGGCTCCTTCGAAGGCGGATTCGCCACGGGTGGCAGGAAGCCGAAGATCTCGTCAAAGTAGAGCATAGCCCGAAGTGACGTGGATCCGGGCTGCAATCGCACCCAGGCTTCCAACGCCGTGAGAAGAAGCGTGGTGAAAAACATGCGCTCCGGGTCGGATAGATGAGCCATGTAGAAGACGGTATGCCGCGGCTTCCCCTCCGGGGTCCAGAGTAGCCGTTTGATGTCCAGTTGATCGCCTTCCATCCACCCTTGGAATGTGGGCGAGGCCAAGAGATTGTTCAGGGCCATCGCCATCTCGAAGCGATCGCCTTTTGGGAAGAACTGATCGAGCTCCAAAGCACCCAGACGTTCGAACGGCGGGGTCTGGATCTGGCGAATGATGGAAACCAGATCAAGGTCCTGTCCCACTTGCCATGCATGCTCGAAGATGTTGGATACCAGAATATGCTCTCGTGAGCGAACCGGGTCAGTTTCGATCCCTACCAGTGAAAGAAGCGCTGTGACCGTGCTGGAGATCTTCTCGCGTAGCAACTCGCGATTTTCTTCCCAGGAGATCTGCGGCGCCCGAAGTGAGGCGAGCACGCTGATAGGCAGGCCGGCATCGGATCCTGGTGTGTAGATGGAATACTGAACAGCATCGCGCACACGCCTAATGCGCTCGGGTTCTATCCCCCAATCGTGAAGCCCCTTCTTCCAGAGACCGGCAAGATCCGCAGCAAATTCCTGAGTGGATTTACCCTCGCGTCTGGCCTCTTCGGCATCGATCCAGGTTTCGAAATCCTGTGGCGCAAGATCGGGAAAGTGCAGCAGCAGGTTGGCCAGATCACCCTTGGGATCCAGGAGCAGAGCGGGGATCCCATTGAGAGCCGCCTCTTCGAGAATATCGATGCACAGGCCGGTCTTGCCCGAGCCGGTCATGCCCACTACAACGCCATGCGTGGTCAGATCGTCGGGATCGTAGAGGGTGAGATCGGTCAGAGTCTTCTTGCTCTTGGGGTCGTAGGTACGACCGATGTAGAACTTGCCGTCGTATTCCACCTTTAATCCCTCCCCTCAGAATGTGCCGTGCAATTGTGCGTAGCGAACGCAGTGCCGCTACTCGCGATGCGATTTGACCCCCCCCCGCAGATCTGATGCTTGTTCGTGCTCAGGAGTTAGCGACCATTTGCCTACGGTTGCGCGGCATTGAAGACGCGCCCGAATTCTAACAGAAATCTCGATGCCACTTCTGCATCGTGAAGCACAAGAACGTTCTCGTCGTTGAACTCCCGCGCACTGCGGCTGAAGTTGTAAGAACCCGTAATCACGGTCTTGCCATCGATGACGATCACTTTGTGGTGCAAGTTGCGCTCATTGGCATCGAGGCGGATATCAATTCCGGATTGGCGCAGCCGCTCGAACTCACTTCCCTCGTTTCCCGCCTGACCGCGTTCGATCACGCCGCGCACGGCAACTCCTGCCGAAGCGCGATCGAGCAGGGCATCGGCGATCTCGTCGGCCGTGAAGACATACACCATGAAGTCGATGCTCTGCTCAGCATTGAGCAGCAACTCGACAATGCGCGCCGCGGGATCGTCGTCTGGCGAGAAGTAGACCTCCACCTGCACGCCGTCAATGGTGAACAAGGGGTGTGGAGTGTCGTGCAGGGATAGAGCTCCAAAGCGATCTTCAATGAACATCTCCTCGAACTCGCGCGTGTAGTTTCCGGCCAGCACTGTCGAACGAATCCGCACTAGATTGTTGTCATTCCGGTAAGCGCCGTTCACGGTCATGTTCATCGATCCCGTCCACACAACCAGGCGATCAATGACGACGAATTTGTGATGCATCAACGGCTCACGCCGATCCCCAATCACTGGAATACCGGCCTGCTCAAGCTCCCCAATCTCACGCTCTAGGATGTTGTCGCTGTCGGTGACCATTCGCACCGCCACACCGCGCCGATGGGCGCGCAGCAGGGCGTCACGGACGCTCCAAAGATTCAGGTCATACAAGGCCACATCGACCGAGTAGCGTGCCTCATCGATGGATTGCGCCAGCAGCGAATCCGGCCCACCCCGCAAGGTGGAGGACATAGGGTCATCGGGTTCCGAAAAGAGGACCTCAATAGAGGCATCCGCGTCGCCAGTGGTGGGACGCTGTGGATCTTCATTGGATGGCAGTGAGGATTGAAACGAGCTGTAAAGGATGACCAGCAGAATTGCGATCAAGGCAGCGATCAGGGACACAGGGCGAAAGCGGGGCGGCATGGTTCTTCTCTCGGGCAAGCGGCGAGCCGTGGGGAGAGTGGGCTGGGGGGATTATAGCGGCGCGCATGTTGCTCGGCAATCCACTGATCCGGTCTCGGAGGTGGATGAGCATTTCAGTAGGGTGCTGGGTACAGGGTGACAACCCTCCCGGCCAGGTAGGAAGCATGGCAGGTTGACAGGCGCACCTAAAGAGTTATTATAAGGTACACCTTAAACCTAAGGCGGATAACTTGGGCAGAGGGCAGGAGCGATGAGCATCCGAACAGGATCAAGGGAAAGCCCGGAGATGTATCTGAAATCCATCTACCAGTTGGGCGTGGGAGATGCGCCTGTGCCGATCTCGACGCTCTCCAATCGCTTGGGGATCTCCCCGGTTTCAGCCACTGAGATGATCCATCGCATGGAGAAGCGACGTCTGGTGAAGCACATTCCCTACAAGGGTGTGAGCCTCACAAAGCGCGGGTTAAAGCAGGCCTTGGCAGTGCTTCGCCGGCATCGCTTGTGGGAACGTTTCTTGACCGATCGCCTGGGGCTTCCCTGGGAGCAGGTTCACGACGTGGCCTGTTCGCTAGAACACTCCGTGGGTCCCGAAGTGACTGAGCCGCTGGCTGCCGACCTTGGAGAGCCTGCGACATGCCCGCATGGCAATCCCATCCCCACTGCTGAAGGAGAGATGCCCAGTGAGAGGGGTTTGAGATTGCATGAGTTGAGCGCCGGACAGCGTGCGGTGGTAGACGTTATCCGGCCGGAGAACGCCGAGATTCTGGAGCATTTGGCATCGCACGGCGTAACGCTGGGAGCGGAGCTGGAATTGATAGAGATTGAGCCTTTGGATGGCGCGCGGACGATATCCGTGGGCTCTAAGCAAGTGGTCATCGGAAAGGAATTGGCATCTTGCGTGGTGGTTCATCCGATCCACGCATAACCGAGTGAAGTTCGCCCAAGCACAGCAATACGGAGTGCGTGGGTAACAGATGGCTCTAGCTGACAGATCCAATTGACTTAGAGGCAGGAGCGGTTGGAAGGAACCTGGTAGTGGACTGTCATACGGAAGCGGATAGCGCATTGCCCAATAGCGAAGGAAGCATCGCCCTGGTTGGTCATCCCAACGTGGGCAAGTCGGTGATATTCCAACGTTTGACAGGACGCTATGTCACCGTTTCCAACTACCCCGGCACAACGGTTGAGGTATCACGTGGCAGTGCGCAAGAGATACCCGAGACGGTTGTCATCGATACCCCCGGGGTGATCACCCTACCTCCACAGAGCGAAGACGAGCGGGTCACAGAGCGTGTGCTGCTGCATGAGAAATTGCGAGCCATCGTGCAGGTGGGCGACGCCAAGAACCTGCGGCGCACGCTCCTCCTAACGGTTCAATTGGCTG
>DAOVIK010000185.1 GCA_030673735.1 Anaerolineae bacterium | reverse complement strand
TCCTCGTTGGAACCGGCGTAGGAGTGGAGGTTGCCGCCGTCGGCGGGAGCATAGTGGAGGATGGGGTTGGAACAGCGGTTTCCACCGTGCGCGGCTTGTTGAAAGCGACGCGAGAAGCCATCGTGACTTTGGATCCGCAGGCGCTGAGGACTAGCCATAGGATGAGGAACATCCAAGACAGCTTCTTCAACTGGTCAGGCATTGTCATCTACCCGCAACCGTGATCTTCATATCGAAGATCATAGGCCTCGGCTTCGACGATTCTTAAACGCGAAAGACCATGAGCAGGTTCGGCGATGGGCAGCGGCACAGAGCGGGCCGTATGGAAGGATTTGCGCATAATGGCAGTATATCCGTTCAGGGATTGCATTGCGGGGGAGCAAAGCATTGCTGCAAATAGCTAGAGAAGTAGATCTGCCTAGCTTAGATAGGGCTTTATCGTGGATGTATCCGCACTACGGCTGCCGGTCAGGAACTGGGAGTTAGGGCCTCGTCCTTGCTCAGATGCTTGCGGCCTTCCTGATAGCCCTCGCCGATGGGCTCGCCGATGCGGTAGTAGCGGTTGTCGAGAGCGTAGATGATGGGATCGAGTTGGCGCATGTTGGGAATCACCTGCCGGCCGTTCACTTTCTGCACGAAGGCCTCGTCGATGTAGGTCTGCACCACGCGGCCTACAAAAACTTGCCGCTGTTCAATGCGGAAACCCTTCACGACGCGGCATTCGAGATTGGCTGGGCACTCGGCGATCATAGGTGCGTTGCCAAGTTCCCCGTAGAAGATATCGAAGAGAGTCGATTTGTCGACCTCTCTTCCGGACACAATGCCGCAGTAGTCAACCAGGCTCAGCAGTTCGGTGGAGGGCAGGTTGATGCTGAAGGTATGGTTCTCGAGCACGCCCTGTGTGGTGAAGTGATCTCGGTGAAGGGAGATGTAGACCAGCGGCGGACTGAGCCCCATGATGCCGCAATCGCCGATGGTGGCGAAATTGGCTCGGCCAGCGACTTTTGATCCGGCCAAGGCGATGGGTATGGGATAGATCAGCGCGATAGGATCGAGTTTTGCTTTCATGGCTGACGACCTCGTTTGCGCTTGAATTACCGCGCCTTTGATGTTGATTGCATGTCTCAAATCACATACCTTCGGCGGCGCATATCAGTTCATGGTAAAGAGCTTTATGCGGGCAGCCTGATCAGTCCGCTTGATACGCGGGGCGCGCGTTGAAGAGGAAGCTGCCTCTCCGATTTGATCGCCCTTTCCGTTGCGGAGCTGAGAGTTTCATTTTAGCTACCCCCCTATTGTCCCCCCTTCTAAAGGGGGGACATGGGGGAAATTGCGTTTTCCCCCATACCCCCCACGCATGGCGCCGAAGATGTTTCTAGCAGAGAGCTGTACCCTCCGGCGCTTCCTTGAGCATTCTCGAAGCATGACTCTGAATCAGGGAATCTTTCGTCCTTGATACAGATGGAGTATCCGTTCTTCGTAGGGGCGACCGGCGGTCGCCCGAATAACAGCTACTTGAAAGGGGCGAATGGCACCCGCTCGGCAAAATCCCGACGGCGATAAGCTTGCGCTTGGTGAAAACGTACGAGGAAGCTCTGCATGTGAACAAGGAGTCATTGATAACGCGGAGGATGGGTATATTGACTTTCGACGGGGAGGCTGGGAGAGGGGGGAAGGAGGATTCCGGGGCTACGAGAGGCTTGTCATTGACGACGGAGGATCGCTCAGCTGAGCGTGGATTAAGAAGAGTTCAAGAAGCGGTGGGGCAGTGTCCGAGTGAAAATAGAGATAACCATGGGCATGGATGGCGAGTGGCTCTGTGAGATTCGGTCAGGGGAATGCAATAGGCCTCCCGTCGGGAGGCCAAGACATGGAGCCAGCGGAGGGATTCGAACCCTCGACCTGACGCTTACGAAGCGCCCGCTCTGCCAACTGAGCTACGCTGGCGACGGTTGGCATTATACCAGCGGCGAAAGTGGCTTGGCAAGAAGCGCAGGCCGAATGATAATGAGGGCGTGCGCGTTGCCATGCTTTCCTACCACACATGCCCCCTGGCAACCTTGGGGGGGAAGGATACCGGGGGCATGAACGTTTATGTGCGCGAACTCACGCGCAAGCTCGGCATGCGCGGCGTGGGCGTGGATGTTTTCACGCGCTCACAAGACGAACACGTGCCGCACGTGCTTCATGATCTGGGCTACTGCAATCGGGTGGTGCACATCCGGGCGGGTGCGGAAATCCCGATGGGGAAGGAGCAACTGGCCGAACTTCTGCCTGAGTTTGTCGAGGGCGTGCAGGCCTTCGCGCGAGCAAAGGATCTGAGCTACGACATCATTCATAGTCACTACTGGCTATCGGGCCTGGCGGGGTTGCAGCTGCGGCGCCAGTGGCATGTACCCATCATCCATATGTTCCACACGCTGGCGATGATGAAAAGCCGCGTGGCGCGCAGCCCGGAAGAGGAACCATCGGATCTGCGGCTCGAATCGGAGCAGGTTCTGCTGCGTGAAGTTGACCGCATTGTCGCCGCGACACAAGCCGAGCTGGCGCAGTTTCAGTGGCTGTACAAGGCAGACACCAGCCATACGGCGGTCATTCCCCCGGGCGTCAACACGGCGCACTTCTACCCGATCCCCGTCGACGAGGCCAAGGAGTTCATCGGCGTTTCATCTAAGGAGAACCTGCTGCTCTTCGTTGGGCGCATCCAGCCGCTCAAGGGAATAGACACCCTTATCCAAGCCATCGCGTCGTTAAAGGAAGAAGGCGTTTTGCGGGAGCACCCGGTCAGCTTGATGGTCATAGGCGGCGATCCCGAAGCCGGCAGCGAGGAAATGGCTGCCGAGATGGCACGCCTCAAGGAACTGTGCCAATCCCTGGGGATGGGCGACTTGGTGACCTTCTTGGGGAAGCGAGACCAGGATACCCTGCAGTATTACTACTCGGCGGCAGGAATTGTTGTCGTTCCCTCGCATTACGAATCCTTCGGCTTGGTGGCCCTGGAAGCGATGGCTTGCGGCACGCCCGTTGTGGCGTCTGAGACCGGTGGATTGATCTTTCTGGTGCGCGATGGCGAAACTGGATTCCACGTTCCCGCCGGAGATGCACAAGCCCTCGCTGACAGGCTCAAGACGCTCATTCAGGACGAGGTGTTACGAGCGCGTCTGGGCCGCCAAGCTGCGGAATATGCCAAGGGCTACGACTGGGTGGAGATTGCAGACCAGATTGTGACCCTCTACAACAGCGTTCTCGCCAGCCGCATCGCCTGAAACCTCCTGCAAATCCTTTTCTTGTTTGCGGATATACTGACGATATCAAACCCCTTAATCTATCCCGATGATTCTCAAGAGGGCAGTCTGGGCATCTTGCTGCGTAATGCATAGGAGGAGCGAGTTTGAAAGCTAACAAAGCAAATCAAGGTTTGAGTACGTTAATGAACCACATCGAAGTGGGGGAGGATGCCTTCCGTGCCCACGTCACCCCTATCTATCAGACCTCGGTGTTCACTTTCCCCGACGTGGCCACCAGCGCGCAGATCTACAGCGGTGAGAAGAAGGGCTATACGTATACACGCAGTGCCAATCCCAATGTTTCTCAACTAGAGGCTAAGTTCGCGGTCCTGGAAGGATTGGACTTGCTGCGAAGCAAGCCCGATGCAGCCATGGACGAGATCGTGGAGGCGCGTGTCTTCGCTTCAGGAATGGCGGCGATTTCCTCGGCCATCTTTGCCCGGGTCGGGCAGGGCGATACGATGCTGTCCCAGCGCTCGCTTTACGGCGGCACCTATGGTTTTCTGGATGAAATTGCACCGCGCGTCGGGATCCAAGTGATCTATGTGGACGAGAACACCGAAGACGGATGGGCGGCGGCGTTGCGGGAGCATCCTGAGGCTTCGCTGGTGTTTGCCGAGACCCCGGCCAATCCTGCCATGGAGATCGTCGACTTGGAGATGCTGGCCAAATTGGCCCACGAACATGAATGCTGGTTGATGGTGGACAACACGTTCGCCACGCCGTATTGCCAGCGCCCGCTGACGTTGGGCGCGGATGTTGTGGTGCACTCGACAACCAAGTACCTCTCGGGGCACGGCGTGATCATTGGCGGAGCGGTGATAGGCACCCAACTGGAGTACATGCGCCAAGAGGTGCATCGGCAGCGTAAGCGGCTGGGCGGGTCTGCCAGCCCATTCGACGCCTGGCTGGTAGATATGGGATTGAAGACCTTCGAACTTCGAATGCAGCGCCACTGCAGCAATGCAATGATGGTGGCGGAGCATCTGTCGGCGCATGACAAGGTCGAGCGGGTCTATTACCCGGGCCTCGAAAACCATGCCGGGCATGCGATCGCTCGCAAGCAGATGTCCGACTTCGGCGGCATGCTCTCGTTCGAGCTGCGAGGTGACATCAAGGCTGCCGAAACGATGCTCAACAGCGTGCAGGTTGCCACGTTGGCCATCAGCCTGGGGAACGTGGACACGTTGATTCAG
>DAOVIK010000330.1 GCA_030673735.1 Anaerolineae bacterium | reverse complement strand
TTGGTCAGGATGATTTGAGTCCCGGCTTCGAGGTAACCTCGATGGATGCCTCGCACATCCTCCGCGCGCTCGACGTTCCACAGCTCGGGCGTCTCGCCGGGCTTAAGACCCAGCGCCATGAGCATGGTTCCCATCCCGCCATCGGCAAGCATCACTTCTTCACTCGCAATCAGCTCTGCCAACATCGTTTTCGCCATTCCGTTTCCTCCGCGACCTCACCTGTTTCAGAGGTCCCAGTATACACAACGATGCAGATTTCGTCTCGGCGTACCCCGCATCCTTGCGCCGTCCCCTTTGCTGCTGTAAGCTGGATGCATGGTGTTAGATCAGGAGGCGCCTCCTCGTTTCTCGTTTCGCCCCTCCAATCCAGAAGGTAATTCTCCTCGGCTCTCCACCAACGCGGAGTCGCGGGACCTATATCAGCATCACAAGCATATTGGGGATGCTACGCCGGAGCTATTCGGCTAAGCATGCTTGTAGATTGAGAAGAGCTCTGGGTACTCGGGATGGTGCTAGTTACACGGGCCAGTATCCGATGTCTTGAGATATCGGACACAAAGGTACCAGTAGCCAAGGAGGAGAGCATGTCCGCAAAGACCATACTCATTCTGGGCGGCGGTGCGGGGGGCTTGGTGACCGCCATCGAGCTGCGCCGGCATTTGCCGCGCGATCACCGCATCCAAGTGATCGACCGCGAGGCAGAGCACCTACACAGCCCCTCGCTGCTTTGGCTCATGCTCGGCTGGCGCGAGCCGGAGCACATTCAGGCTGACCTGTTCAGACTCACCCGCAAGGGGATCGAGTTCGTTCAAGCCGACATCAAAACCATTGACCCGTCCAATCACCGCGTACAGACTTCCGCTGGGGAGTTCACAGGTGACTATCTGGTGGTTGCCCTCGGCGCGCAACCCGCTCCAAAGCTGACACCGGGATTCGCCGAAGGGGCGCATACACCTTATACCCTGGACGGGGCAACGCGCCTGCGGGAGGCTCTGCGTTCGTTCAGAGGAGGCCGGGTCGTGGTGGCAGTAACGGGTCTTCCTTATAAATGTCCCGCGGCGCCCTACGAAACGGCCATCATGATCGACGCCTACCTAAGGAAACGCGGGCTGCGGAACCAAACCGAGATTCAGATGATCTCCCCTGAGGGCATGCCCATGGGTACAGCTGGCCCGACCATGGCGGAAGCGGTGAAGTTACTGCTGGTTGAACGAGAGATCCCCTACCGGCCGCTCACCGGGACTCAAGCGATTGACTCCGAGGCGAACGAGCTAATCCTAGAGACCGGAGAGCGGATTCCCTTTGACCTGCTGGTCGCCGTACCTCCGCATCGCAGCCCCAAGGTGGTCCAGGATGCCGGTCTGTCGAACGAAGCGGGCTGGATACCAGTGGACGCCCACACCTTAGCTACCAGCCACGAGAAAGTATATGCCATAGGCGACGTGACGACGATCCCACTACCTGGGCGATTTAGGGCGGACAAGCCCCTGGTGCTCCCCAAGGCAGGAGTGTTCGCCCATAAACAGGCTGAGGTTCTGGCGCACAACATAGCCGTTGAAATCTCTGGACACGGCGATCCCCGGTCTTTCAACGGCTTTGGGGGTTGCTTCATCGAATTGGGCGACGGCCGTGCCGGCTATGGCGAGGGAGATTTCTATGACCCTGAGGCTCCCGCAGTCTCACTGCATCCTCCAACACGATTCTGGCACTGGGCGAAGGTGCTGTTTGAGAAGTACTGGCTGTGGCGCTGGTTCGCGGCTGGACCCGGTTGGCTACACGCTGTGGCGGACAGGATACTCTTTCGATAGCCGCTTCCTACCTCGGAGTAGGTTTTAGGATCCCCGGGAGTTTTGCTTCCAGCCTTTTAAAGCCATCATTGTCTCAGCTGCTCTCATCGTGTGATAGTTTTCCGCAGAGGGTCCGTCTAGCAACTCGCTGTCTTCCTAATCAATGTGAGCTAAACGTTAGAATGCGGGACTGGAGATGTCGAAGCAACAGTGAGAGAGGAGAAGCCCGTTATGTCAGAAAAGGATACCTCCATGCGCTGGGGAGCGATCACAGCCCTCGCTTCCGGCGTTGTCTTCCTGGTGCCGCTGGTGTTCTACTTCTACCTTCTTCCCCAAGCAGGGTCTAGCGCCACGCACGCACTGGATCCCTCTAGCTTCCTCCCCTGGATGGCCGAGCACGGAAGCATACGCATTGCCTTGTGGTGGACGGTCTGCCTGGCATTCCTGATTGCTCTCATTGGCGTTCCCTTCACATTGAGGAAGAAACTGGAAAACGCCAGCCCTACTGCTGCACGGATGGCAGAGCTTGCGGGCATCCTTGGTGCGTTCACCATCATTCTGGCCAGCCTTTTGCTGGTAGCCGGAGAAATGCCTCTCGCCCAAGCGTACGTCGCGGCCAGCGGGGAAGCACGCCCTGCAATCATCGCGATATACGAGTGGCAGCGATTGGCCACCGCCATTCTGTTCGACGTGCTCGGCATCTTCCTGCTGGGCGTTTGGATATTCGTCAGCAGCATCGTGGGACTACGATCCGGCGGGTTGCCAAAGGGAATAAGCTGGTTTGGCGTGGCAACGGCGCTGCTATGCTTCTCCTTCGTGACCGGCTACCTTACCAAGATAGCATTG
>DAOVIK010000190.1 GCA_030673735.1 Anaerolineae bacterium | reverse complement strand
GTCTCCCCTTTGAAGGGGAGACAATAGAGGGGTAGATATGATAAGGTTCTTTCCCGCTGAAGTTGAATGCGTGATACAGGGGAATCGGGTGATTGCCTGTTGCGCCTACGAAGAATAGGAAGCATGCCTCGCCTTCAACCAGCCCATCCATGAGACATCCCTTCCTGGCAATGGCCCATAGCGGAGACGCCCCACCGGGGCGTCTCTACGGATATCTCATTAGAAGGTCTTGAAGCACGAATATTCAAGGAAGCGCCCAATGCGCAGGGTATACCTCTTGACACTCCCCGCCCCTCGGCTACAATCTTGAGCATAACTCAGGGGTCTTAAGTGGCCCGCCAGAACGAGCGCGGAGACCCGCGCCAGTAAGGACCTTCTGCAGAGAGCCACCGGTTGCTGCGAGGTGGCGGAGGATCCGGCGCATCCACTCCGCTGGGGTCCTCTCGACCCCCGTTGCTCCCGCAGGGACGGCATTGCCGTCGTAAGGGATGCCGGGTACGCCCGATAGCGCGTAAACGAGGCCGCTGCGGCGGCAAAAGCAGGTGGCACCACGAGCGCCCCCTCGTCCTGCTGACGAGAGGGCGCTGTTTGTTACCAGGAGGTGTGCGACATGCTCGATATGGACTTGATCCGCAAGAATCCCGAAGAGGTCATGGCCGCCCTGTCCCGACGCGGCATCGAACCACCCATCGGGCGCATGCTGGAATTGGATTCCGAGCGGCGGGGTCTGCTTACCGAAGCCGAGGAGCTCAAGGCGGAACGCAATCGGGTTTCCAAGGAAATCGGCCAGATGAAGGATGACAAGGCGCGGCAGGAGAAGATCGAAGCCATGCGCGAGCTCGGTGAGCGCATCGATGGCCTTGATGCCAAGCTGCGGGATGTCGAGCAGACTCTGAACGATCTTGCGGTCGAGATCCCCAACTTGCCGGATCCCAGCATCCCTGATGGTCCCGATGAAACCGCCAACGTGGTCGTGAAGAACGTCGGCGAACCCAAGCAATTGGATTTTGAGGGCCTGCCGCATTGGGATCTAGGCCCGGCACTGGGCATCCTCGACTTCGAACGGGGGGTCAAGGTGAGTGGTTCGCGCTTCTACGTGCTCGAGGGAGCCGGGGCGCGCCTGCAGCGGGCACTGATTTCCTGGATGCTGGACTTGCATACCCGGCAAGGTTACCGTGAGATGTACGCCCCCTTCATGGTGCGAGGACAGACTCTGTTCGCCGCGGGGCAGCTTCCCAAGTTCCAGGACAATCTTTATAAGGATCACGAAGAGGACCTGTGGATGGTTCCCACTGCCGAGGTTCCGCTCACCGGCCTGCACATGGATGAGATCCTGGATGGAGAGACCTTGCCGCTGCGCTATACTGCTTACTCGCCCTGTTTCCGGCGCGAGAAGATGTCCGCCGGTCGAGATGTGCGAGGCATCAAGCGCGGCCACCAGTTCGACAAGGTGGAAATGTACGTCTTTACAACGCCCGAAGAAGCAAGCGATGAGCTGGAACGCATGCTCGGGCATGCCGAGGAGACTTGCAGCCAACTGGGTTTAACCTATCGGGTACTTGAGCTTTGCACCGGCGACCTGGGCTTCACCGCGATCAAGACTTACGATGTGGAAGTTTGGGCGCCGGGAAGCGAGGAGTGGCTGGAGGTATCATCGCTCTCAAATTGCGGAGATTTCCAGGCTCGACGGGCGAACGCGCGCTACCGCGCGGAGAAAGGCGCACGAACGCGTCACTTGCACACGCTGAACGGCTCCGGCTTGGCACTGCCCCGCACGCTCATTGCGGTGCTTGAGAACTACCAGCAGGCCGACGGAAGCGTAGTGGTTCCCGAAGTCTTGCACCCTTGGATGGGAGGCGTCGAAGTCATACGCCCCGAGGCGGACACGTGATCGAGATCCTCGTAACCATACTGGCCGGGCTGTTGGTTCTGATTGGGGTCATCGGCGCCGTGATTCCGGTGCTTCCCGATATATCGCTTATATGGGGGGCTACGCTGGCCTATGGCTTGATCGCCGGTTGGGGCGAATCCGGCCCGTGGCTTTTCGCGGCCATCTCGCTGATGGGCCTGTTCGGGGTAGCGGCCGATGTGTGGGTAAGCAGCACGGGCGCAAAGATGGGGGGCGCCTCCATCTGGTCGGCGGTTGGCGGTGTCTTGTTGGGTTTTATAGGGCTTTTATTCTTCGGGCCCTTGGGCCTTTTCGGGGGAATGGCCGTGGGAACGTTTCTGCTGGAGCTGATCCGGCGGCGAAAGCCCATGGACGCGCTGCGCGCCGTTCTTGGCGTGGGCTTAGGCTACGGCGCATCCTTTCTCGTCAAACTCATCCTGAGCATAGGGATGGCTGTTATCTGGGTGGTGTGGGTTATCGTCGGGTAGGGGAATTACGGATCGAAAAAGACCATGCCCACGCCGAGATCTTCAAGGCCCTTCTCGGCCCAATAGGCAACGATCGAGGAGGGATCGTCGATAGCGCTGAGCAGTGTGCCTATCGTCTCTGGCTCCCGGATTATTGTCAGAGCTCGAATGGCCTCGATGCGCACAGCGGGATTGGATGACCGACAGGCTTCTTGCAGCTCTGGAATCGCTTCCTTGCCCAGAGCTGCAAGCGCGTCTGCTGCCAGGCGCGCCAGCAAGCGGTCCTGTTCGTGCAGCGCAGAGATTAACTGAGGAATAGCTTCTCGAGTTGGCCGCTCCCGCAAGCCCATGGCAGCGCAGTGTCGCACGGTGGGAACTTGGCTATCGGCCAGAGCACGGCGCAGCCCGCGTTGGGCCGCGGGCTGATCGAAGGCCGCCAGCGCGCGTACCGCCCACCAGCGGTGATCGGGGTTTTCGACTTCCAACAGGGAGAGAAGCCTCCCGACGGCAGCGTCCCCCATTGCCGCCAGGTCGGGCACTGCGCGCTCGGCGCGTTCGTCATCTCCTGAAATCAAATCGGAAATCAGGCGCTCAAGCTCATCCAGCGGCTTTCAGTCTCCTGGTGGTTTCTCCGGCAGATCGTCCACGCTGACGGAAACCCACTTATCCCCCTCCTCGATCAGCATCACGGGGATGTCATCCTTGATGGGGTATTTCCGTCCGCAATCCGGCTCCTGACATACCAGCCAGGTATCCTTCACCAGCTCTAAAAGCCCTTCATTTTCACGGACGCAAGATGGACAACGCAGAATCTCAAGCAGGTCCTTACTGACCATGGTCATCTCCTGAGGGCCTAGATTCTACCATGATGACCTATCTGCGAAATCGGCGCGACCCAAGAAGCCACAGCATGAGAGCAAGATTCCTAGAGATGGAGTGGTTCAAGAGCGATTGCTTGTTGCGGAGGCGTTGCCGTTGGAGGTGCTAGCTTTCCCCCTCGCCGTTCCCCGCTTCCTCGCCGTTGCCCGCTTCTTCGCCATTACCCGCTTCCTCGCCGTTGTCTTCTTCCCCTGGAAGCACGGTCCCGGGTCCGTATTCGAAAACCGCTTGCCACGGAATGTATCGCGTGCGGAATGTGTCCTGGTGTAAGGTCTCACCGATGCGCGTTACCGTACGGGTGACTGTCACGTCCATGCCATCAACTTCCCATTCCACCTGCTTGATCACACCCTCGGCGAGCTCGGGATTCTCTCTATACTCCGGAGGATCGGGGTGAATGACGTTACGTGCGCCGGTTGTAGTCCAATGTACCTGACGTCCGTCCGACGATGAGTAGAACTTCCACTGCAGCTGGTTGTTGTTGTAAACATAGGTCTCCATCAGGAGCCAATATTCGGTGTCGTTCGTGAACTGGAAGTCCACTCTGGGAACGAATACCGTGGCATCAAGCCCCGGCCCCGGGGAGCCGGTTCCGGTTTCATAGTAGCGCACGCGGTAAGCGTGCGGGTAGCGCTTGTCGATCTGGTAGCCGCCGAAGAACGCAGTGCGGAACAGCGTTGTGCTCACCTGGCAAACGCCACCACCCGCGCCCTGGACCGTTCGGCCGTCGTAGATGATCAGCGCCTCGCGATATCCGGTATCCAGGCTTATCTCGCCCAGTATCTCGGCCATGGAAACCGTTCCTCCCGGGGGAATCAACCTGCCATGGAAGGCGGCCGAAGCGGTTCTGATGTTGTGAACGCGAGCTGAACTGGAGCCATAGAAGAATGTGCTGACATCACTGACGGCTTCGGTGATGCCCAGATCGGCGGCAGTTGTCTCGTCTGTTACAGCGGGATTGATAATGTTGAAGACCAATGGGATCTCGTGCTCGCCTTCCAGCAATCCCTGCTGAACGGCTTCGATCGTGGCGGGAATGTCCAGACTGCGCCCGATGACCGCGGGGGTCATCAGGTCCAGTTCCCGCGTGTCGTCGTTGAAGATCACGCGCGCGTTCTGCGGCACGCGTGCCAGACCCGGAGCCAACCCCTCGAGAATGGCGGTCAGCAGCGTCGCATCAATCTGGATTTGATAC
>DAOVIK010000410.1 GCA_030673735.1 Anaerolineae bacterium | reverse complement strand
GGTGATGGGTTCACCTTCTCCGCGGATGCCCCCTTCAAGCGCATCGATTTCGTCTGGCATACGGATGATCTGCTCGCCACGCACGCCGAGCGCATCCTGTCCACCGCTTCGGATCATATTGCAGTGCTGGTCACCATCGACGCCGCCCCCTGACCCTGACCTTGAAGGGTGAACGCGTTTGACGCAAGTGCGCCCGTTGGGCGCACTTGCGCGTAGGCGCCGCATGACCAAATGAAGCTGTCTGATCGACTATCTGCTTGCGCAATCTCAGCGATATACTACCTATGAGGATTGGACTGCAGATACCTCCGAGGGAGTAGGGCAATGAAGATCGCCGTGGGATCCGACGAACGCACTCCGGTGACCGATGCTGTGCTCGAGCGCCTGCGCAAGGAAGGTCATGAACTCAACCTTGTGGGTCCGCTGGCCGAAAAGCCTGGGCATTGGGTGCAGGTCGCACGGCAGGTTGCCGAAGCTGTGGCCGAGGGCCACGCCGATGAGGGCATGCTCTTCTGCTGGACGGGCACCGGTGTGAGCATCGCCGCCAACAAGGTCCCCGGCGTGCGCGCCGCGCTTTGTGATGATGCAGAGACGGCCCGCGGCGCTCGCTTGTGGAACGACGCCAACGTGCTTTGCATCTCCCTGCGACGCACCTCGGAAGTTATCGCTGGGGAGATTCTGGAAGCTTGGCTCAACACCACCTATCAACCCAACCCCGAGGATGACGCCTGCATAGCCGCTGTAGCGGAAATCGAGCGCGCCCACAGCCGTGAGCAGCATTCCGGCTGAGTCAAGGCTCCCTCGCTGTATTGCTACAACATCACAGCCAGCTGCTTCGTCGCATGGCATCAAACCCAGGCTTGTCATGCTACTAACGCGCGTGACCGCTGGCATTGATCCTCTTCATGTCCAAAGGCGTAGAAAGGGTAGAATAGGGAAGCTATGTGGCCGCCTGTAGCGGCGAGCTATCTATCCAGATTTCAGCAAAGGAGTTCTGATGGCAGAGATACTTGTGCGATTTCGCGAGCTTTTGGGCGAGATCTCCGATTTACGTTCCGCGGGCGCAGTGCTGGGTTGGGATCAGCACACCTACATGCCTCCCGGTGGCGCCCCCGCCCGAGGCCAGCAACTGGCGACACTTGGCAAGCTCTCACACGAGATGTTCGTGAGCGATGAGTTCGGCGCTGCGCTCGAGGAAGCCCGCAGCGAAGTTGCCGATCTCGATCCCGATTCGGATGAAGCGCGCCTGGTCAAGCGCGTCGGTCGCGACTTCGACAAGGCGACCAAGGTCCCTTCCGAATGGGTGGCCGAGTTCAATATCATCACCAGCAAGGCCTTCATGATCTGGCAGAAGAGCCGCGCCGAATCTTCCTTTGCTGATTTTGTCGCTCCGCTGGAGAAGATCGTCTCGATGCGCCGCCAGTATGTTGAATTCTTCGCACCATACGAACACTTCTATGATCCTCTCCTTGACGACTTCGAACCCGGCATGAAGACGTCCGAGGTGCAGGCTGTCTTTGAGGAGCTGCGCCCGCAGCAGGTCGCCCTGGTGCGGGAGATCGTCGAGAAAGGGAGTCCGGTCGACGATGCCCCGCTGCACCAGAAATTCCCGGAGAAGAAGCAGTGGGAGTTTGGGCTCGCAGTGATCAAGCAGTGCGGCTACGACATGGAGCGCGGACGCCAGGATAAGTCCCCGCATCCTTTTAGTACGAGCTTCAGCCGAGATGATGTGCACATCACAACGCGCGTCAGCCCCGAGTTCTTCTCCGAAGCCTTTTTTGGAACCATGCACGAGGCAGGTCACGCCATGTACGAACAGGGCGTGAGCGAGGCGTT
>DAOVIK010000313.1 GCA_030673735.1 Anaerolineae bacterium | reverse complement strand
CCATCATCGCTCCGGATCGTACACTCTATACGAATCAAACAGATAGCAGCGATCGGCTGCCGTTTACCCTCCGAGACGGCCGCCTTGTATTCCTCAGGGAACCCGAATGGACGTTAAGTTCGGAAGGGGAGTCCGCCTATAACCAAGTCCTACCAGAAATTGTGGAGCTGCTTGGCTTCGACGCGATGACCCGGCTGGATGTCTCCCCCAACCAGGGTGGTATCACCCAAGCTCTAAGCCTGTACAGCGATGCTTCCATCATCAACATCTATGGATTCAATGCCTCGCTCTTCCATGCCATATGGGGCTACCAGAGCAACGTGTTCTACTCTCCCGGCATTGGAACAACTCATGAACTTAACGAGCTGGCGAAGTGGTTTGGGGTCAAATTCGTGATTCTGCAGGACGATCTCTATCCAAGCGAGATCTATCCTGCAGATTCCTGGCCGATAGTTTATCCCACGGAGGGGGAAGACCCTCACGACATTCTTGTGCGTCGTTTCAACGAGGCGCCAGAAATGGCCAGCCTACTGGCAACGCCTACGATCCTGGTTATCGGTGGCTTTGAGGATGCTATATATGAGCAGGTGTACAAGACCTTCGTGAAGGGTGCGTTGGGATATGAAGAAGGCCTGGTTGTTGAGGGAACACACCTGATCGATGACTACACCATTGAGGACCTGAGGGATTTTGATGCGGTCTTCTTGCATGGCTATGGCTACGACGATCGTGACGATGCATGGCAACTTCTCGAGAGTTATGTTGCCGAGGGAGGCGCCTTGTTCGTGGATACCGGATGGCAATATTTCTCTCCCGATTGGGAAACGTCCGAGGCACCTGCAGTCATGCCGGTCAATGCCCTTGAATGGACAGACTTGGGGATGACGGAAAACTATCTTATCCAGGATGCAAGTATTGCTGCTGTCGTGGACAGCAGCGCATTCGCGCCCCTAATCTGGGGGACCTCACCGTGGGGGGTGTCAGCACCGTTGGGGGGCTTGCGGAGCTGGGCACGTCCGATCATGACCGCGGATGGAACGCCGCTTGTTGCTGCCGGTGAGTTTGGCGCAGGGAGAGTCGTCTGGTCGGGCATGAATCTGATTGGCCACAGCCTTGCCTTCGATAACTCCGCCGAACGTGATCTGCTGGGAGCTTTGATCGCTTGGCTGGCGCCACTGCCAGAAGGAACCGTTCTGCCGACGCCTGAGGTGATCCGTGATCATCCGGATCACATCCGCTTCCTGCTGCAGAATCCGACCCCGGGGCTGACATCGCTGCTATGGCGCGAGGCTTACTCTCCGCATTGGCAGGCGAGGCTCATCGCCGACGGACGCGAAGAGAGAATCCCAACCTACCGTGCCGGACCTGGCTTGACACTACTGCGCTTGCCCCAAATCGATGCATCCGGGGCAGAGATTCGATTGGATTACAGTCTCGGGTGGGTTGGGATACTGGGACCTGCTGTGTCAATTGTGACTTTGGTTGCTCTTTTGATCCTAGCTGTCAATCCTGATATCGGGAAGAGGGTGAGCACAAGATACAGGGATAGGCGCCTGAGGGGCATACCTCAACGTAAGGCACCTGGATACCCAACCTCGGTTCGCAATCAAACGGATGAAATGTTACATCCGGCAGATGAGGCGTTCCCAGAGCGAACGAGATCCTACCGCCCTATAGCGATGGAGGACGGGTGATGTGAACAGGCAGCGCCAGCACGGCTAACTGACATTTAATTCGCCAAGCCATAAGAGTGGGGACAGAGATGGCAAGAGAAATAACAGAAACAGATGAGGTACAGCAACAGGCAGATCTGCCTTGGCCGTGGTCATACAGGAGTGCCGCGAAGTTGCCGCGTGCAGGTGCTCCAACCGATCCATCCACGGCCGCAGAGCAGCGAGAGGCCGAGCGATTACACTGGGACGCCTTCTGGGCTGGCCACGGTGCAAAGGATGCCCTCTTCGATCGAACCCTGTGGATCATCCGAAGGATCTTTGCTTCCCATCATGCCCGGCTCTTGGCAAGGCGCTGCCGCCAGCAGGCAGCGGTCAGTAACCCAAGTCTGCAATTCTTGGAAATCGGTTGTGGATCGGCGACGACATCCGGCTATGTTGGACGCCACCTCGAGGGATACCGGGGCTTTGCCATCGACCTATCGCCGGAAGCGCTGGCTGTTGCACGCCGCATAAATCCTGGCTTGCATTGCATAGTGGCTGACGCCCTTGCGTTGCCTTTTGCGGAGGGGGAATTCGCCCTGGCATTTAGCAGTGGCGTGATCGAGCACTTCGACCGCTCAGCCGCCCATGCCATGGTCCACGAGCACTGCCGGGTGGTAAAGAAGGGGGGAACCGTAGCCGTAACCGTGCCCTGGAAGGCTTCTCCACTCAACCTGCTGCGCATCTTATGCGGCCGGAGATGGCCCTTCGGTCACGAAAGCCCGTTTTCCTTCGCAGAGTTGCGGAGCTTCTTGGCGAAGCTGGCGCTGGATGGGGTCGAAATCCGTTCGGTGTTCGCTACGACGCTCACGGGCATTGGTACCCGTAACCACCTGCCAAAGGCGGGCAATACTCCAGCAGAAGAGGGCATTCCGGCCGCCTGCAAGTTGGAGTGGACATGAATCTCAGAGGGGGAGGCATTGCCCCCCTTTCTATGTGCGGAGGATTTCTGTGTTAGGTGAAAGTCGATTTTTCAAGATGGCCCGCGGCGCGAATCTGGCATTGCGGAAGAAGCCATCGCTGGCGCGCATCGTTTACCGTGTTTGGGATGGGGTTT
>DAOVIK010000397.1 GCA_030673735.1 Anaerolineae bacterium | reverse complement strand
GTTCTGTCCGGAACGAGCTCAAGTCCATACTCAGGATTCGAGACCAACGTGGATTTCCTGCAGGATTGCACGAACTACTTCTGGCGTGTGGCAGTTCTCTATGGTGCCCAGGTCGGTACGTATTCCAGTGTGGGGGAATTCTCAACCGATTTTCAGGGGAGCTGCCACATGACGACTGCTGAAGGGGTGCAAATCTACGCCATTGGCTGTATTGGCACGCAGAGCATGATGATCAGTTTCGAGTTCCGCGATCCGCCTCTAGAAAGATACGAGGCACGCGCCGAGGGGAATGTGTATCCGTGCGAGTTTAATGATGAACGTCCACGACTCCTGCATTGCTCCGGTCCTCTCATCGACACTCCACCTACAGGCCAAGTCGAATTGGTAGTCAGTGAAACCGAGGAAGTCATTTACGCTGGGCAGGAAAGGTTCCCTAATTGCGACCAACCCGCTTGCAGCGGTTTGAGAGCTGATGCGTGTGTTCTGCGCGCCGATTGCACCTGGGTGCCCGGGCTGGCAGGTTGGGCGGCCGGCTTCTGCAAGGATAATTAGCGTAGCACCAAGTTTAATATACACTGGTGTTCGAAAGCGTGCTCAACACATTCCTAGAACGCAGACAGGAATCCCATCGGTATGGATCAAACCCAACAACGGCTCCATGAGCTCTCCGCCCTTATCGGCAACACGCCGCTATTGGCCATCGATTGCGAGTTTCGCGGGCGCAAACGCACGCTGT
The DNA here is from genome assembly GCA_030673735.1 of Anaerolineae bacterium. Classification (GTDB taxonomy): domain Bacteria; phylum Chloroflexota; class Anaerolineae; order Anaerolineales; family E44-bin32; genus W1033. Next base: position 1,267 of record DAOVIK010000397.1, on the reverse strand, counting down.
ATGCCAAGGCTGAGCAGTTGAATATGACCGGCAGCATCAAGGATCGTATGGCCTTCTACATCATGGCGCAGGGCTATGCCCGTGGGCTGCTCAACAAAGGGGAAGTGATCGCCGAGGCCACCAGCGGCAACACCGGCATCGCTTTCTCGGCCATCGGCTGCGCATTGGGGCATCCTGTGGTGGTCTTCATGCCGGATTGGATGAGTGGCGAGCGCATCAGTCTGATCCGCAGCCTGGGGTCTGAGATCCGTCTGGTGAGCGAAAAGGAGGGGGGGTTCCTGGGATGCGTTGAGCGTTCGGAGGAGTTTGCGCGAGTCGAGAAAGGCGTGTTCTTGCCGCGCCAATTCTCGAACGCCGACAATGTCGAAGCGCACTACGCCAGCACCGGACCCGAGATCTGGTGGCAATTGGATTTCCATTCACTGTCACCGGACGCCTTCATTGCCGGGGTGGGAACCGGCGGCACGGTCATGGGTGTGGGCCGCTATCTCAGGGAGAAGAATCCCGCTATCAAGGTCTATCCCTTGGAGCCATCAAACAGCCCCATCCTCTCTACGGGGAAGAACATCGGACACCATCGCATCCAAGGGATCTCCGACGAGTTCATCCCACCGATTGTGAATCTGGATTATCTGGATGAAGTGATTGATGTGGACGACGGGGATGCCATCCTTATGGCGCAGAAGTTGGCCACCGAGCTTGGCCTCGGGGTGGGGATCTCCTCGGGAGCGAATTTCCTGGGAGCTTTGAAGGTCCAGGAGGAGTTGGGCGTCGATGCGGTCGTGGTCACGGTCTTCTCTGATGACAACAAGAAGTATCTGAGCACCGATCTCCTGTCTGAAGAGCCAGTGAAGAAAGGTTTTTTGGCTTCCAGCGTCACGCTTCACGAGTTCCGCGCCATCAAGCGAGTCTGCTACACCTGCTGCCAACCTGAGGAGTGCCGCAGGCACGCCGCCGGAATTGCAGTGCAGGACTGGCCGCTTCCCTGCTGCCCGCGCTGGACGCCGCAAAACAGCACTTCCTAGCTCTAGCTAAAACTTGTCCGCCACGGCTGATTACAGCCCGTGGCGGTTTCACGTTCTTCGCTTCTCCATGCGATGAGCACAGTAGCCGAGCTTCAAGCGACTACCGATTGCCTCGCTCTTCCCACGCCTCCATCTCGAGCTCAAACCTCCACTCATCCACCGGTTTCCCGCGCTTCATCACCGCCTTGGGGATGGTTCTCAGCAATTTGAAGCCGTTGCGCTCGAAGGCCCGACGGCTGCGC
>DAOVIK010000259.1 GCA_030673735.1 Anaerolineae bacterium | reverse complement strand
CAACGGACGTTGCTTGCGTCAATCCCATAGCCGCAAAGGCTTGCGAAAAGAGATTTCCAATTGGAGACCAAACCCGCCAACTGGGCTCCACTGAGTGAAGACGAAGCGCCTCGGAGGAAAATCCCAGCAACGGAATGAGGAGCAACAGGGCCAACGCAAGCCAATCCTCTCGCTGGCTGATGAGGTATTTCGGCCTGAACACCAGCCTACGCAGGAGTGCCATGAGCACGCCTAGCAGGATCAATCCTCCCGCGATGTCCATGATCAACTCGAACCAAAGATAGGCCGCGCCGCGCGGAACGGGAAGCTCGAAGGGCAGAAACAGATCGTTCTGCATCAGGTTGATGGCCGTGCCCAGGATTTGGATCGTCACTCCCCAGAAGATGGCGAAGTGCATCACGCCCGGATAAATGCGCTTCCAAATGCGGGCCTGGATGATGCCCTGCAAGATGAAATCTCGCGCCCTATCCGGCCAGCGAACCTTCGGCTCGGTCGTCGGGGAAGATGGGCTTGCGATGGTTTCTGTGGTCACGCCTCACCCCCGATGAAGAGAACGTCATCTTGGATAAACGTAGCAATCGCATCAAGCGGCTTGGGCGCAGGCCCATCAAGCACTGCCCCGTCAGCGGCGGCGAAGAAGGCCTCATGGCATGGACACTCGATCAATTGAGTTTCGGCATTCCATTTGACGATGCAGGCAAAGTGAGTGCACACTGCAGAGTATGCACGAATGCCTTCCTCCGTGTTTATGATCAGCGCGGGATACCGCCCATAGGCGATGGTTTTCGATTCTCCGACCTCGATCGAATCCGGAGCTCCAACGGGAACAGGCTCACTGGGGACATCCTCAAGCTTGGCGGGCCAGAAAAAGGCCAAGATCGGACCAAGAATGGCTGAAGCCCCGATGGCAGCTAAGAGGCCTTGAAGCAGCTTTAGAAACTCTCTGCGTGAAGAAGGTCGATTTTGCTCAGGCATCCATCACTCCAAGCGTATCCTGGCGGCTTGCGATCATGCGTATGTGGAAATCAGTCAGCCTATCTCACCCATCACTGTGAGACCAATTACGGCCACAAGGCCCACGATCACCAGGATAATCCGCACCGTGCGTGCGCGGCGAGAGTCGGCTCGGCGGTCCAGGAAAGGCCAGATCAGCAAGACGATTGCTCCGATCACAGGAAGGGTAGCTCCGATCGTCTTCGGAACATATTTGAGCAATTCGTAGAGAAACAGGAAGTACCACTCGGGTTTGATGTGCTCGGGTGTATCCATAGGATCGGCCGGCGGGCCTAGTCCGACGGGTATGAATGTACCGATGATTCCGATGACGATAACCAATGCAATAATGCCAATCAACGCGATCGCTTCCGACCGAACATGATCGGGGTAGAAGGGTATGGTCTCGTTTTCTTCGTTGGGTTGCGTCACGGTTTCCGTGTCCATCTCAGCATATCCCTATAGTGGTCTGGCAACGCCCTGGCGACGGATCATTAAGAAGTGCATCCCCATGAAGGCTATGATCAACACGGGCATAGCAAGAATGTGCATGGAGTAGAAGCGGCTTAGAGCGATATCGCCGACCTGCCAACCTCCGCGCAGGAAGATCATCACTATGTTACCGATGACGGGGATGCCGCCCACAATCTCCGTGCCGACTGTGGTGGCCCAGAATGAGCGCTGGTCCCATGCCAGCAGGTAGCCCGTGAAACCAAAGACCAACGTCAAGAGCCCCGATGCAACTCCGCTGACCCAGTTCATCTCTCGTGGCGGCTTGAAGGCGCCCGTGATGAACACCCGAATCATGTGCGCCGCGGCCATGATGATCATGCCGTTGGCACACCAATGGTGAATGCTGCGGATCGCGGAGCCAAACAGCACTTCGTTCTCGATGAACTGAATACTGGCGAAGGCCTCTTGCACGCTGGGCTTGTAGTAGAAGGCGAGCATGGTTCCGGTGATGCCCTGAATGACGAAGAGGGCGAAGGTTATTCCGCCCAGGCAGTACCACCAGCGAGTTGCGAACTTCGGGACCGGCTTGGCGAGAAACTTACGGAGTGGCTCAACGATTTGGTAGCGTTCGTCTACCCATTCCGTGACGCGCATCCAGATCGGCTTAAATGGCTTGCGTGTCACGATCGCGCTCCCCGTGCGGTAGGCGCCATACACGAACGCCAATCCAGCCATACCAAACACCGTCCAGCGCATCAGCGGAGCAAAGAGATTATCGATAACGCCGGAGAGGTGACAGTGCTGGCAGGTATCCGTCTCAGGCGGTGGCGGCGCCTCAAAGGAAGGAGGCGCGAGCAAGCCATTCGCAGCGACCTGGTCGTTCACCGTCTGCTCAGGCAATGGGCCTGCGGTTGCGCTGTGCGCCGAGAGCGCGATGCCAGCTGCAAGCAAGAGAGCGGACAGAAGCAATATAGGGAGATAGCGCCTTGAATTTGACACGGGCGGTGACTCCAATGAGTGTGCTAAGTTATGCTTGCCGGGGCTCATGCCGGAATGAGCATGGGCACCAGGCACAGAGATGGACTTTATGCAAGCATAAGGACCGTGGCTGGCACCCGTAAGTGTGTTGTTTCACAAAATCCTAGGAGAAACGTCACGCGGGGATGTTATGTGAAGAACTAGGGGGAGCTACTAATCGCCACGCGTTAATGGTTTTCTTGCGCAGATCTCCTATCATAGCCTCGTAAGTTATGGGCACAAATGTGAGGTGAGATAAATGGCGAAGATCATTGGTATCGACTTGGGTACCACCAATAGCGCGATCGCCGTCATGGAAGGCGGCGAGCCGACGGTGATTCCCACCGCAGAAGGAGGGCGCCTCTGTCCTTCAGTCGTGGCGTTCACCAAGAACGGCGAACGCATGGTGGGGCAGACTGCCAAACGCCAGGCGGTTGTCAATTCGGAAAACACGGTATATTCGATCAAGCGATTCATCGGCAGGCGATTCGATGAGGTCGAGAACGAGCGCACCATGGTTCCATTTGAGACCATTCCGGGACCAAGCGATGATGTACGCGTTAAGATCCCGGCAACTGGCAAGGAATATGCGCCGCAAGAGATTTCCGCAATGATCCTGGCAAAGCTGAAGACGGATGCGGAAGCCTATTTGGGCGAGCCGGTGACCAAAGCCGTTATCACCGTCCCGGCCTACTTCAATGACATGCAGCGACAGGCGACGAAAGACGCCGGCAAGATCGCGGGCCTAGAAGTGATGCGCATTATCAACGAGCCCACT
>DAOVIK010000036.1 GCA_030673735.1 Anaerolineae bacterium | reverse complement strand
GCCTTTGGTGGATCGCCGTGGGATTGGTGCTTTACCCTGCCCTGCATATCATCGGCAGCTTTGGCATCATCCGGCAGCGAGAGTCAACATGGCCTATGTTCATCTATCCGTGGATCTATTTCATTGTATTTGCCCTCGCCAATCCGCTGCTCTTTCGCTGGTATCTCGTCCCGCCACTGCCGATGTACATCCTGGGCATCTTCATGGGCGTCGCGCAATTGGGACGTATCTTGAAAGCACGCCACCTGACCACCGCCTTTGCCGCGATATGCGTGGCCCTCTCACTCAATTTCTGGGTCCTGCGTCCAGACCATGGGCCGAGCCGCCCCGCTCCCGAGATGGCCTATATCCGGCTCGAATTGTTCTACGAGCAGGTGGCTGCATCATTGGAAGACGTCATCCAACCTGACCAGGTTGTAGCCGCCGGTGATATCGGCACGCTCGGCTACATGACCAACGCCCACATTCTGGATACGGTAGGCCTGATCTCACCCGAAGCTACGGCGTACTACCCGCTGCCAGAATCGGACTACGAGATCAACTACGCTATCCCAACTCGCTTGATCACTGAACTGAAGCCGGATTACCTGGTGATGCTGGAGGTCTATGGACGGCACACGTTGCTGCGCGACCCCGAGTTCCAGAGCACCTACGTTCTGCTCGAGGAGATCCCTACGGATATGTACGGCAGCGACGGCATGTTGCTCTTCGCTAGGCAGATCAACGAGTAAACGCTTTCGGCGTCCTAGAGCCTTGGGTTTGAGCAATACAGAAAGGCCGTTCTTCATCAGAACGGCCTTCATCATTATTATCGCACTCACAAGGCTAATCAGGCTATCAGGTAATCCACCAGAATGCGCTTGCGGTTCGGGTGACGAAGTCTACTGAGTGCTTGTGCCTCGATTTGGCGTACGCGCTCCCTCGTCACTCCCATCTTGCGGCCGACTTCTTCCAATGTATAGCTCTTGCCATCCAGCAATCCATAGCGCAACTGCAAGATACGCACCTCACGAGGGGGCAAACCGTTCAGCACCTCGGCCAACTGCTCCCTCAGCAGATTCTGCGTTGCCAGCGCTGCCGGCTCAACGGCCTCCTCATCCTCCACGAAGTCGCCCAGGACCGAGTCTTCCTCATCATCCGTGGGGGCCTCTAGTGAAAGCGGACGCCGGGCTACGCGGATCATGTTCTCAACCTTCTTTGGCGGAACCTCCAGGACCTCTGCCAGTTCCTCGGTTGATGGATTGCGTCCGAGCTTCTGCGTAAGCTGATGTGAAAGGCGCAGCAGCTTATTGATCTGATCGCCCATGTGCACGGGCACGCGGATCGTGCGCCCTTGATCCGCGATGGCGCGTGTAACTGCTTGCCGGATCCACCATGTAGCATATGTGGAGAACTTATGGCCCCTTCGGTACTCGAATTTCTTCGTGGCGCGTATCAACCCGATGTTGCCCTCTTGGATAAGGTCCAGGAAGGGGACCCCGCGCCCATTGTACTTCTTGGCCACACTGATCACCAGCCTAGAGTTGGCGGTTAGGAGATGCTCTCTGGCAGCCCAACCATCTTCGATCTGCATCCGTAATTCGAAACGTCGCTTCAACGGCAGTCGCTCTCGGGCAAGAAGCTCACGAGCCTTGCGTCCGCGTTCGATACGCTTTGCCAGGTGCACCTCTTCTTGCGCCGTAAGAAGCGGAACGCGGCCGACCTCCTTGAGATAGAGACCGACCGAATCGTCCGCATCAATGTTATCTAGCCCGGCCTCCTCCAAAGCCCGTTCCTCTGCAAGGTCGAGCTCCTTTGTGGCAGTTACCTCGGCTTCGAAGGCATCATCCACGCACATCACGCCGGCGGTCATCAGTGCGGAGAAGGCATCTTCCAATCGATCGATGTCACGCTCGGCGTCCGGGCATGCCGCAAGCACATCGTCAATGGTCACATAGCCTCGCCGGCGCCCAAGCTCTATCAATGCCTGGATGTCAGTGGGTTCCTCGCCATGTGAGCTTCCATCAGCCACGGCATCCACCAAGCGCGATTCGTCCAAGCCGGAACTGCTTGCTACGACTCGATCTGGAATAAGCCGCTGCCGATGACTGGATTTCTCTGCCATAACCACACTCAGAATACTGTGAAAAGGGACCCAGCGCAATCACCCATTCCTTACACGTGCAAGAAAGGCACCAAGATGATGTGAGAACCGACAATCCGCATTGTGTAGTCCATCCAGCACCTTTGATCTTCCGCTGGTCAAGATAGGATAACTCGATCCTGCGGCCCCTCGCGGACTGGCAGCTTGACATCGAGATATGCGCCCATTACAATCGCTCCGCTCCTGTAGGAATGACAACGCCGCAAAGGGAGGTAGAACCATCCATGTATCTGATGCCGGGACTCGAATCGTTTGAAGCAATCGCCATCTGGTTTGTATTCGGGGTGGCGATCTTGGGTCTTTTCTACGCCGTATTCTTGCGCTTTCAGATCATGCGCGAGGACAAGGGCACCTCAAAGATGCAGGAGGTGTGGAACGCCATTCGCGTCGGAGCAGACGCATATCTGAAGCGGCAATTGAGATCGATCCTGCCGTTGATTGCCCTACTCACAGTCGCACTCTTCCTTTCTGTCTACATCGTGCCACCTACGGAACAAGCGGAGATCCGCTTCGCCGGTCAGAGCGAAGCTAGCATTCGCTTGCAGGTCGGTTTTGGGCGAGCGGTCGCATTCGTGATGGGTGCAGTTTTCAGCCTTACGGTCGGCCAGATCGGCATGCGCATGGCCGTTCAAGGCAACGTGCGCGTGGCATCGGCCGCGCGGCGCTCATTTGGCGACGCGTTGCGCATCGCCTACCGCGCAGGAACGATCACCGGAATGCTCACGGACGGACTGGGCTTGGCGGGGGGCACGATCATCTTCATCGTATTCGGAATTGCCGCTCCCGACGCGCTGCTTGGATTCGGCTTCGGCGGCACGCTGGTGGCACTTTTCATGCGCGTGGGTGGTGGAATCTTCACCAAAGCCGCCGACGTCGGGGCAGATCTGGTGGGCAAGATCGAGGCGGGCATCCCGGAAGACGATCCGCGCAATCCGGCCGTGATTGCAGACTTGGTCGGCGATAACGTGGGGGATTGCGCAGGGATGGCAGCTGACATCTTTGAGTCATATGAGGTCACCATCGTCGCCGGCCTGATCCTCGGGCTGGCCCTCTGGCACATCACGCAAGATCTGAAGTGGATTATCTATCCGCTGCTGGTCCGAGGCATCGGTGTGTTGTCATCGATCATCGGCACGTATGCCGTCAAGGGAGGTACCGGCAAGAGCGGTGATGCCATGCGCGCCATATTCCGTGGCTTTCTCTCTTCGGCAGCCATCTCGATCGTGCTATTCGGCTTTGTGGCATTCTTCTACATGCCAGAAATCCAGGGAGGCTGGTGGCGTCCGTTTGTGGCCACGACCGTTGGCGTGCTCTTGGCAATCGGCATTGATCGATTGACTGAATACTTCACAGGGAGCCACAGTCCTCCCGTGCAGGAAATCAAGAAAGCCACCAACACCGGACCAGCAACCACGATCCTATCCGGGATCGCCGCTGGTTATGAGTCAAGTGTATGGTCGATCATCGTAATCGCCATCACGATCGTGGCTTCAATCGTTGTCTTCGGCACCATCCCCGGCTTGGAAGCCGGTCAGCGCATCACCTTCATCCTGTACGGCGTGGCCATGACGGGTATCGGCATGCTCACGCTGACGGGCAACAACGTAGCCATGGATTCCTTCGGTCCGATCGCCGATAATGCCAACGGCATCGCCCAAATGGCCTGGCATGAAGACACTGACGAGGAAAGCGTTCAAGGCCGCAAGATCATGGCCGACCTGGATGCGGTGGGAAATACAACCAAGGCCATCACCAAAGGAGTGGCGATTGGATCGGCGGTCATCGCCGCGGTATCTCTATTCGGCTCCTACATTGTGGACGTGAGCCGCGCCCAGGAGCTGCAGGGCATCGCCGAAGCATTGCGGATTGAATCTGTTGGCATTCGCGTAGATGTACCGCAGGTCTTTGTGGGCATGCTCTTAGGCGGCGCACTGCCCTGGCTGTTTTCCTCCTTCGCCATCAACGCCGTGAGTCGTGCATCGGCGCTCATCATCGAGGAGGTCCGGCGGCAATTCAAATTGGGCGTGCTAGAGGGTAAGGTCAAGCCGGATTACACCCGCGCGGTGACGATCTCTACCGATGCGGCGCAGAAGGAACTGGTACCGCTGGCTCTGCTTGGGGTCCTCGTACCTATCCTGGTGGGCATGCTGCTCAAGGTAGAAGCCTTGGGAGGCTTCTTGGCTGGCATCATTCTCTCGGGACAGCTGCTGGCCGTGTTCATGAACAACGCCGGCGGCGCTTGGGACAACGCCAAGAAACTGATCGAGAATGAACCGTCTGATCCCGCCAATAACCTCGGCAAGGGATCTGAACGGCACGTAGCGAGTGTCGTGGGAGACACGGTGGGCGATCCTATGAAAGATACCGCCGGCCCGGCTTTGAACCCGATGATCAAGGTTGTCAACCTGGTTTCGGTGATCATCGCCCCCATCATCGTGCAATACGAGGAGCTCGGCTTGGGAGGATGGATCATCGTCGCCGTCCTCGTTGTCGGCCTTATATGGTCCATCTGGAGAAGCAAGCAGCCATCAGCACTGGGACTTGCCGCAGATGAAAGCGCTGGCGACTGAGAGCTAGCTCTAGATTGAGAACGAGAGGGCTCGGCGCTTGCCGGGCCCTTTTCTATTCGTTGTGAGCACGCTGCGATAGAATATGGAGGACTTGCCAGGGCAAGTGCGGTGCATCACGGACACTTCAGCCCCGAAACCAGTGAGCATCCCTGGATAAGGCACAATATGCCCAGTGATCATGAGCCTTCGCTCCAGAGGAAGCGCGCCAAGCTCAGCTATGTCTATCTGAGCATTCTGTCCGCGATCCTGCTGGCAGGTGCGCTGTTTCGCCTTTGCCAGCTTGGAGCGGCGAGCTTGTGGCAAGATGAAGCCCACACGCTCTGGTTGTCCCAGCTCCCATGGAACCAGATGATCGATGCTCTATTGAAGCTCGGCGTTCATCCCCCTCTTCACTTTTCCTTGGTAAAGGTCATCACCTCACTCCCCCTCAATGGAGAAGCCAGTTTGCGTATTCTCTCCACGCTGGCCGACCTTGGCGCTATGGCAATCGTGGTATGGCTCGGCTACAGAATCGCCGGCGCAGTCGGGTCACTTGCTGCAGGCTGGTATTGGGCCTTTCATCCAATGGCCATCTGGTATGCCCGGGAGGGACGACCGTATGCCTTGGCATTGCTATTCTCAACCATCGTTGTAGCCTCCTATTTCCGATTGCGCGAAGGGCACTCTCGCTTGGCCTGGGCTGTTGCGATCTTTTCACTGGTACTCGGAATGATGACCCACTACTTCGTATTGCTCGTTGCAGCAGGGCTTGTCCTCCTATCATTCTTTGACAGGCGGCAGCGCTTGGCCTTTCGAAGATGGACTCTTGCATTCTTGGCATCCTTGATACCGCTCGCTTTGTGGCTGGCTTCCTACTTCCAACAGCCAGAGATTTCGCTCGGAATCGGCTGGATCGATCGGCCCACCCTTAGCGATCTAGCGGGCACGATATGGAACCTTCTATCCGGATACGCCGGCGTCTTGCGTGCGCCCAGCACCATCGCTGGCATACTGGTTTTGGTATTCGTCTTGGCCGCTCTTCTGCGCAAGGAGAATCGGCGCATTGCATGGATCATGTTGAGTTCATGCATTCTATTACCGTTGGTATCGATCTGGACCCTTTCACAGTTTCGGCCTATCTACATGGATCGCTATTTCATCGTCTTGGTGCCGTATGTGGCTGTACTTGTGGCGATGGGAGCCAAATCGGTGGAAATGGCTATGCGAAATATCGGAGAATGGACGGCATCACTCCAATTTCGATCGCTCATCGTGATAGGCTTAGCTGCAATTGGGATTTGGACCGCGTTTCAAGTACATATTCAAACGGCATACACAAAGGAAGACTGGCGAGGACTGGCGGCGTATTTGAGCGAACATGCCGATCGTTCTGACCATATCTGGTTCACTGATAGCGAATCGCAAGTGGCATTGCAGTTCTACACGGACGAACTGATCCTTCTCGAAGGAGAGGAACCCTCTGTGGGATCGCCTTCGTATTGGTTTGTCGCCCGCCAGCCCTATACGGCAACACATGCCTATTCGCAGGCAGTTTCGGAGGCCGATCGTCCCTGGAATCCGGAACCGGCGACGATATGTCAGCCTACAGACCGTTGGGAGAGCGCATCCGGCCTTCTACTGCTCCATATGCTCTGCGAGGGCTCGTTGCAGTGAGGACGAACTCTAGACAAACTGAAGCGCGGTTCTCCGGTTTTGTGCTTGTCACCCAGACTCGAATTGGATGAATGTCTATCATGCCAAAGTCAAACGAAGGTTCATTCGCCTACGCCATCGTTCCCTCGCCCGGCCACGACATGGCAAGTCATCCTGAGAACGCAGGACGCTTCATACATTTCGATCTCCTGAGGCAGCTGGCGCTCGCAGAGGGGCTGTTGGAAGTGCAGATCACTCCTGCCCCAATGGAAGCCATCACGGTGGTACATCCCCAAAGCTACTTGGACACATTATTGAAGGCCATTGAGGAGAGCCCAGCTTACATCGATTACGCGCCTACGTATGTCACACCTGCTTCGTTCGAGGCCGCACTCAACTCAGCCGGAGCCACCCTGAATGTCCTGGAGGCGGTGATTGAGGGACGGGCCAGAGCGGGATTCTCGATTGGGCGTCCACCGGGCCATCATGCTACCGCGACCAGGGCAATGGGCTTTTGCCTGCTCAACAATGTAGCTATCGCGGCTCGCCAAGCGCAGAAGCAGGGACTCCAACGCGTGATGATCGTGGATATCGACGTTCATCATGGGAATGGAACTCAGGCCATTCTTGAGCACGATCCGGATGTTCTCTACGTATCTACGCATCAATCTGGCATCTATCCTGGAACAGGAGTATTGAACGACATCGGGCCGGATGCTGACAATTCGACCGTTGCGAACATTCCGCTTCCTGCCAGATCCGGAGATTCGACCTTCGAAACCGTCATCCAGCAGGTGATCAAACCACTGGCAGCGCGATTCGTACCGGAAATACTGTTCATATCGGCTGGATTTGATGCACATTGGCGCGATCCCCTAGCAGGGCTGCAGCTCTCAACCGCGGGATATCACCGGCTAGCCTCGATGCTGGCTGAAATCGCTGAAGAGCATTGCGCGGGAAGGGTTATAGTAGTCTTGGAAGGGGGCTATGATCCCGAAGCTCTCGTGCACAGTGTGATCGCCGTTATTCAAGGGTTGAGGGGGAGTGGCATACCAGATGACCTATTAGGTCCGGCACCTTTCCCCGACGCTGATGCAAGCTCCGTGATCCAATCCGTCCTTGCATTGCACGATCTTGCCTAGAGCAGGCCTGCTCCGTGCACACCGTGCGCCAATAAGCCCTTAACTTCGCCGGTAGACAGAATTGCCATTGAGGAACTTGACAGAAGTGTAGTATATGTTAAATACTCTTGCGCAATTGCCGCATCTGCGGCATACTCTAGTCGGGAAGTAGTCATGGCCGAGATCACATTGCGGTCCTATACGCAGGAGATCGACGGTCTCATCGAACTTGAGCGAATCGATGAGGCGATCGCCCATTGTCGGCAGATTCTCGCTGCGCATCCCAAGCATCTCGATACATATCGTCTTCTTGGAAAAGCCTACCTGGAAGCAAAGCGCTACGGGGATGCATCCGATATATTCCAGCGAGTGCTCTCCTCCGAACCAGCAGATTTCGTATCGCACATCGGAATGTCAGTGATCCGTGAGGACGAGGGAAACCTTGATTCCTCGATTTGGCATATGGAGCGTGCGTTCGAGACCAACCCCGCCAACCAGGTAATTCAGCAGGAACTTAAGCGCCTCTTCGGTGTCCGCGACGGCGCAGAACCACTTAAGGTGCGATTGACGCGTGGCGCTCTTGCGCGGATGTATGCCAATGGTGAGCTTTATCCGCAGGCAGTTGCTGAGTTGCGCGCTGCCCTTCAGGAGGACCCAGATCGCCCAGACTTGCAGATCCTGTTGGCGGAGATGTATTGGCGCACAAACCAGCATCTAGAGTCGGCCGAGGTCTGCAATCAGATTCTCGAGGATCTCCCTCATTGCCGTGAAGCAAACCGCATCATGGCGGCCGTATTGCAGAGAAGTGGCAGGAGTGATGCAGCCGCGGTGTACTTGCGGCGCCTTGCGGCAATCGACCCATATACTGCCTTCCTTGAATCGCCAGGAGACGACGTGGCGATGGTGGATGCAGAAAGCGTCGCAATCGAAAAGATTGAATGGGAAGCCGGAGATGATCTCGCCGAGTTCGTGCGCAACAAGCCCGATTGGGCCACGTCGCTTGGTGAAGAATTGAGTGCCGAAGAGAAGGAACCTGAAGGCACACCCTCGTGGCTTGAATTGATTTCGGTTCCGCCGGATGCGGAGGCGCCTGCACCCGAAACTCAAGAGGCGGAAGCAGTTGCAACGGATGCATCAAAGGAATTCACTGACCTTCCCGATTGGATGCGTGAGAGCGGCTGGGACGAGGCAACCGGTGAAGCTCAAGAGGAGCGAGTTTCCTTCAGCGACGACGAACTGCGGCAACTCGAGGAAGGAGTGCTGCCCAGCGACGACGAACTGCGGCAACTCGAGGAAGGAGTGCTGCCCAGCGACGAACTGGCCCCTGCCGAAATACCGGACTGGTTGCAGGACATAGCGCCAGAGGATGTCGCACCAGAAGAAGCCGAAGCCCTCCCTGAAGAGAGCGAGACGCCGGCAGAGGAAGCAGCGCTTCCCAACTGGCTACAGGGAATCGCCGAGGATGTTCGCAAGAGTGATGAGCCAATCGATACAGCGCCCCTTGAAGATGAACCTACGGAAGATTTCGGCGATCTCGTGGTGGCGCCAATGATGCCAGACGAAGACAGCCAGGAAATACCCACCTGGCTGGACGAATCCGAGCCAGGAGCTACGGAAACGATCGTTAGCTGGTTGGGAACCCGCAGCCTCGAAGGCGAAGCAGAAGAAGCGGAGGCTCAAGTTGGAGAGGAGCCAGCTGAAAGTGCATTGCCACAGGGTGAAGACACGATCACATGGTTAAAAGGAATAGCGGAAGCGGCAGCCCTCGATGAGATTGAAGAAGAAGAACCGTCTCCAACGTTGGAGGATGTGCTTGAAAAGGACCTTCTTCAGACAATTGACGATGCATCAACCGTAGCGACCCGCGAACTATCGCCGGATAGATTGCGCGAGTTCGTTGAAGCTCAGATGGAGATTGCATCCGAATCGGCGGAAGATACCGTAATCTCCAAGCCAGAAGAACCAACTCCTTGGGAGCCGGAGTTCGAGGCACCCAAGGAACCCCAGCCGCCTGCTGATCTTCCTCCTAGCATGGAAGAGACAGTCGTCGCGACACCCAAAGAAGATTCAACCGACTGGCTCCAGAAACTAGCTGAAGAAACGCCTCCAACTCCCACTCCTTCCCCGCTACCTAGCGAAGAGCCTGTGATCCCTGATTGGCTGCGAACCCTTGCTGCGGATACCGGCGCTCTCGAGGCGCTAGAAACTGCAGAGCCCAAGGAACCTCCACTGATTGAGGAACCAGAAGATGCTCCCGCTGCAGTCGATGAACCAGGCGAGGTGGAACCTGTTTCACCGGCATTGATTGATGAGCTGCCACCAGTACCCGAAGCTCCGGAGCCTGTGGTATCCGAAGCTCCAGCTGAGCCGGAGGTTGTGGCGCCTGTAGCTCCCGCCGAGCCGGAGGCTGTGATACCCGAAGCTCCCGCTGAGCCAGAGGCTGTGATACCCGAAGCTCCCGCCGAGCCGGGGGCTGTGATACCCGAAGCTCCCGCTGAGCCGGAGCCTGTGAGACCCGAAGCTCCTGCTGAGCCGGAGGCTGTGATACCCGAAGCTCCCGCTGAACCGGAACCCGTAATGCCCGAAGCTCCCATTGAGCCGGAGCCAGTGACACTTGAAGCTCCCCCCGAGCCAGAGGCTGTGGCACCCGAAGCTCCTGCTGAACCGGAACCTGTAGTGCCCGAAGCTCCCATTGATC
>DAOVIK010000288.1 GCA_030673735.1 Anaerolineae bacterium | reverse complement strand
CTGGCCGCAGGTGGAAGCTGCAATCGGTGATGGCCGAGTTGCGGTCTACAACGCCGAATTCGACGTGCGCATGATGCGCCAATCCCACCACATCCATGGTATGAATTGGGATATCGATGAGAATCGGTTCGACTGCATCATGCAGCTGTATGCCCAGTTCTACGGCGATTGGGATCGTCGTCGAGCTTCGTACCGCTGGCAGAAGCTGGAATCCGCCGCCCGACAATGTGGCATATTGCTGCGCAATACCCACCGCGCGAGAGATGATGCGATCCTCACCCGCGCCGTGCTGCAATACATGGCCGGACTACCAGATTGAGGATCGAATGGAGCCTTGCCCGCGACCTCAACCTGCAGTTAAGGAGTGTGATTGATCTGCGTCCATCCTGCGAGGGATGGGCGTGTGATTCATCCTAAGCGCAACCTCAGTTATTCGCCGCGTGACCTGGAATGGCAATGAACCGAGGCTTGAAGGTGTGAAACGACGCCGGGGAAGAATAGGAGGGTTGGCAACTCGGAAAGGGAAGGTTGTCGCTTGCCAATTTGGGGCCGAGCAGTGCAGACTAGTGAAGTATGTAACAATCTGTTCGAAGTTCATGAATTCTGGCATTATCCATCCACAGATGCTCAAGGAGGAAAATCGATGGGCAGGAAACCCCTCAAGCTGCGAAGCCCGGTACCATCGGACATAGAGATCGCTCAAGAAGCCGAGCTCATTCCGATCATCGAAATCGCTCAGGATCTTGGTCTCACTGAGGACGATCTCGATTACTACGGTAAGTACAAGGCAAAGGTCCATTTGGACGTGCTGCAAAAGTTCGCCGATCGACCGCAGGGCAAGTACATCGACGTGACGGCCATCACTCCGACACCTCTAGGAGAAGGCAAGAGCACGACGATGGTCGGATTGACGCAGGCCATGGGCACGGTGCTTGGCAAGAAGGTGGTGTGCTGCATCCGCCAGCCCAGCATGGGCCCGACCTTCAACATCAAGGGCGGGGCCGCGGGCGGTGGCTACAGCCAGGTCATCCCCATGGAGGATTTCAACCTGCACCTGACGGGCGACCTGCATGCCATCACTGTGGCGCACAACCTTGTGGCCGCGGCGCTGGATACGCGCATGTATCATGAGAGCCGGCAGAGCGATGAGGCGTTGAAGCGGCGTGGTGTGACTCGCATTGACGTCGATCCCGAGACCATCACCTGGAACCGCATCGTTGACGTCTGCGATCGTTCGCTGCGCGAGATCCAGGTGGGCTTCAATGACAGCAAGCTCAAGGATGGCTCACCCAATCCGGTTTTCCCACGCAAGACGGGCTTTGACATCTCCGTCGCCAGCGAGTTCATGGCCATCATCGCCCTTGCCACGGGCCTCAAGGACCTGCGCGAGCGTTGCGCCAGGGTGTTTGTCGCCATGGACAAGAAGGGCGAGCCGGTAACGCTCGAGCGCATGGGCATCGCCGGCGCGGTGACCGTGCTGCTCAAGGATGCCATCATGCCCACCCTGATGCAGACGCTCGAGGGGCAGCCGTCATTCGTCCACGCGGGGCCGTTCGCCAACATCGCCCACGGCAACTCTTCCATCATCGCTGACATGATCGCCCTGAAGCTGGCTGATTACGTGGTAACGGAAAGCGGGTTCGGCGCGGACATCGGCATGGAGAAGTTCTTCAATATCAAGTGCCGCTACTCGGGACTGATCCCCAACGCGGTTGTGCTTGTGGCCACTGTGCGGGCTCTCAAGATGCACGGCGGCGGCCCGAAGGTTTCTCCGGGAGCGCCGCTGGACAAGGCCTACATCGAAGAGAACTTGGAGCTGCTCGAGGCAGGCCTGCCCAACCTCGGAGCGCACATAAAGAACGCCAAGCGCTTTGGCATTCCGGTGGTCGTGGCCGTCAACGGCTTTAAGGACGATACGCCGGCAGAGATGGAAATGGTGCGCGAGTATGCCATCAGCCAAGGCGCCGAGGACTCGGTCGTCTCCACCCACTGGGCGGAGGGCGGCAAGGGTTCGGCGGCGCTGGCGGAAGCCGTCGTGGCGGCCTGCGAGAAGCCGAGCAACTTCGAGTTTCTGTATCCCTTGGATTGGCCGATCAAGAAGAAGATCGAGCACATCTCCAAGGAGATCTACGGAGCAGACGGCGTGACGTTCGAGCCGCTGGCCGAGGAACAAATCGCCACCTACGAGAAGGCCGGCTTCGGCAATCTACCGATCTGCATGGCCAAGACGCACCTGAGCTTGAGCCACGATCCGCTGCTGAAGGGCGTGCCCACCGGGTTCACGGTTCCGGTGCGCGAGGTGCGTGCCAGTGCGGGCGCGGGCTTCATCTATCCGCTGATTGGCAAGATGAGCACCATGCCCGGATTGGCGACCTATCCGGCTTACATGAAGATCGACATCGACACCGATACCGGGAAGATCATCGGACTGTCGTGACCTCGTCGGTTTGAACAATCCAAAGGGCCCTGCGAGTGAGCAGGGCCCCTTTCTTGCGGGAGGCGTGATCCCCAATTGACTTCGTATAGCCATATCTGAGTTCCTTTGAGGTACGTGTCATCCCGAGCGAACAAAGCAAGCCGAGGGATCCCCTTGACGCGGCAATGATCCTTACGCGCAGGGCGCGCCCTCTCTCAAGAATCGTTCGGGGGATTCCTCTCTCGGCTCTACGCGCCTCGCTCGGAATGACAGATGATGTGAACATTGCGTCCGTTGTCGCGCTGTTTATCACGATTCATCTCAGCGGGCGACCAGCCGGTCGCCCCTACGAATCAATAGGAGGGTTTTGCACGGAAGGGAGGGATGTCTCAATCAGAACGTCGTAGGGGCGTCTCCCGAGAAGAACTCGGGACAGGCCAGCGGGACGCCCGTTGAGATTCAATGTGCAAGAATTGCTTCCCATGTGCCATATACAGCGAGCGAAGCAAGCCGAGGGATTCCCTTGACGCGGCAACGTTCCTTGGGCGCAAGGCGCGTCCT
>DAOVIK010000197.1 GCA_030673735.1 Anaerolineae bacterium | reverse complement strand
GCGCATCAACTTCGCTTCCGACGTATTGAACATCCTGCTCATTGGATCGGATGCGCGCCCTGGTCTCGTCGGAACACGCACCGATGCGATCATGATCCTCTCACTCAATCCATCCGCCGGCACAGCCACATTGCTATCGATTCCGCGCGATCTCTTCGTCTACATCCCGGGTTGGAAGATGAACCGCATCAATGCGGCCTTCTCACGTGGCGGGGTCGGCCTGCTGAGTACGACGATCCGCTACAACTTCGGGATCACGATCGATCGATGGGTTATGCTCAATTTCAATGGGTTCATCGCGATCATTGATCACTTCGGCGGCATCGACGTCTATGTAAGCCAGAGCCTGAGTGACAGGTGCGGCAGCGCACATTATTCATATGCTCCGGGCACGCACCACATGGGTGGCATAGAAGCGTTGTGCTACATACGCATGCGCTATGCCACCAGCGATATCGATCGTATGCGCAGGCAACAGGAAGTCATGTTGGCATTCTTCAACAAGATGGTCAGCATCGACGGGCTTTCCCAGATTCCCGAGTTCTATGGCCTGCTTAATTCTTACATCCAGACCAACGTGGGGCTTTCGGACATCGTGGCAAAAATCCCTCTTGGAGTGACGATTGCTTCGGATAGTTCTCGTATCCGGCGTTTTGCTATTGACAGCGGCAAGTACACACCCTATGTTATTCCTTACAGTGGAGCGTCCGTACTGCTCCCCATTCGGTCTGCAATTCAGGCGATGCTCAGATCGGCATTTGGCTAATGCGGCGATTGGTGTTCGTTTGCACTGTATTCCTGTTCATACTTGCGAGCTGCTTATCGCCGCTCGGCAAGGTTCAAATCGGCGTATCCAATCCCGGGAAGGAATACACCCCGACGCCGGAAGATGATCCTGCAAATCCCGCCACCCCCAACCTGACAAGCCAATCTGCAAACGAGTTCACACTGACGCCCGGCGAGGGGTATACCGGCCTGGAGACAGCAACCGTCACCCCGCGCCCGACCCTGCCCCCACGCGATTGGCCCGGCCCGGGAACATTCGGCTCCCCTCCCAGACCAGCCACCGCAGTTCCTCCTCCGATCGCACCATTTGTCTTTGCTGATGACGTCATTAACATCCTGCTGCTTGGTTCCGACCGCAGGACGGGGCGCTACTTTAGAACTGACATCATCATCATCCTTTCGATCCATCCAAGCGCGCGCGCGGCGGCGTTGATCTCGATCCCCAGAGACTTATACGTCTACATCCCTGGCTACACCATGAGCCGCGTAAACACGGCATACCTCTACGGGGACTATCTGCGCTACCCCGGAGGCGGGCCGGCAATGCTCAAGGATACGATTCTCTACAACTTTGGGATTCGTATCGACAACTACGCTCTGATCGACATGAGCGGGTTCCAGCGCATGGTGGACGCCTTGGGCGGCGTCGACATTCATGTGTCCTGTTCCTACACGGATTGGCGTCTCAAGGAACCCGATCTGTACCCGGAGGACGAGAACAACTGGGAGCTTTATACCGTCCCCACGGGAGTGGTGCCCGCCAACGGGGAATTCGCGCTCTGGTATGCACGATCGAGGAGGAAATCATCCGATTTCGACCGTTCTCGTCGACAGCACGAAGTGCTGCGGGCAATTTACACCAAGATCATGAGCCTTGATCTCATCCCACGCATCCCAGCGCTGTACACCGAGCTAACCAGCATGGTTCAAACCGATCTAGGCGTCGGGGATCTGATCGCATTGGCGCCCATGGCGTTCCGCATCGATCCCTCACGCGTCCGCAGCCGCTTTGTAGGCCGCGACCAGGTTCGTCCCTGGACCACGCCTTACGGCGGCGCCGTCCAGATTCCGAGACCGGGTGCCATCGAAGCTCTGCTGAGTCAGGCGCTCGCATTCGAGGAGGAGGATTACCTTGCCCCCGGGTACGAGGTCAGCGTGGAGGTGGTCAACGCCTCGTCATATACTTCTTGGGATACTCTCGCGGCTGAGCGCCTGATCTACGCCGGCTTCGATGCCGTCGTTCGCGACGAAGGCGCTACGCCAAGCTCAACCACACGTTTGATCGATTTTGGCTTCGGAACTGACGAAGATCGTCAACGCTTGATGAGCGCGCTGAATCTAAGCTCCTCGGCGGTCAGTCTCCAGCCTGACTTCTCCTCTCCCTACTCCTACCAGCTATTCGTCGGCAATGACTACCGCCCTTGCTTCAATCCGACCCGGAACCAAGGGAATTAGCCCAAGCATTTCCACGCTATCATCCAAAATGCCGGGATTAATCAGCAGAGGACGAACCCCGTAGAGACGCCCCGTCGCCTGCCCCGAGTTCGTTTCGGGGTTCACCCCGTATGCTCCCTGCCTGCACTTGGCGCGCAGGCACAAGTGGACTGTTCGCCAGCCTGTCCTGGCTGACGCCAGTCAGTCCAGGGGACAGGCTTAGCGGGGCGGGGCGTCTCAGCAACGGAACCTAGATTCCGCTATTCCACTTCCTTATGTGTTGTTGTCCTTGTGAAAACATCTGCGGTAGTCGCAGCATGTATTTGTCGGGTGATTGCCGTTTGCGTCGACTTTGTGCCCAGTTTCACTCGCGCGCCGTCCGCATCCCCCGACTTGACATCCATTCCGCCTGTGCTAAGATCAACGGCCGTAACTTGGCTATGCGAAAAGGAGCCTCTGGGATCTCATGAGCGGCAACGAAGAAACGCTTCCCCTCTTCTCCGAACTCAGCACACGCGCGCCCAGCGCGGGCGATGAGGGCGCGCGCCTGCGGCCTGACTCGAGCCTGAGCGCCGCCATTCGCTCATGGGGCGAGGCACTCGAGGAAGCAGGGCGCTCGATCCACACGGTCAAGGCCTTCACTGGCGATATGCGGCTGGTGGCCAAGTTCGTAGGCTCCGGCCAGGCCATCAATGCGATCGGCACCCATGATCTGAAGAACTTCCTCGATTGGCTTCTGTACAAGCGGGGCGTCCCATGCAGCCCGAAGACGTATGCACGGCGCATCACCTCTGTTAAGGCCTTCTTCCGATGGCTGGTTCAGGCAGGGCTGTTGACGGAAAATCCCGCGCAGCCAATACCCCAGCAATCGGTCCTCAGCCCGCTTCCAAGTGTTCTCAGTCCCGGCGAGGTCGAGGCCGTACTCCAATCCGCTGATGCGCTGAGACATGGCGCCAAGCCCGATCCGCGCCCGTTCACGCTCGTCTGCCTGCTGCTGTCCACAGCCATAAAAAAGGGCGAGTGCCTGGCCATTCACCTGAACCACATCGATCTCGAATCTTCCGAAGGTCCGATTCTCTTTGTGCGCTACGGTGATGTTCGCAAACGCTATAAGGAACGCAAGCTGCCGCTTCCCGACGAATGGATCACAGCATACCGGGAGTACCTGGCCCAATACGGACCGCGCGATCGCCTATTCCCTTGGTCCTCCCGGAGGCTTGAGTATATTCTGGAGGATATCGGGAATGCCGCAGGGCTCGAAAAACATCTGTCATTCGACATGTGCCGATGGTCTGCAGCGCTGACCGATTACAGGGCGGGCATGGAGACCGACAAGATCCGCCAGAAGCTGGGCATCTCCAAGATTCAGTGGCGTGAGGTGGGAAACAAACTGGACCGTCTGGCGGAGAAAATCGACCAGGCAGCATCCTGACCGCGCTCAATTGTCTTTCTTCAGAAATGTGGAATTGAACCAGCCCTACGATCAGCAGACCATCTCGCCGCGCACGAAGGCTGCTACTCGCGGGTCACGGGGTTTCTCGAAGAAATCGGACGTCTCAGCAACCTCGATCAGTTCTCCACCCAGAAGCAATGCCACTCGATCGGCCCTGCGTCGGGCCTGATGCACATTGTGCGTAACCAGCACAATCGTTGTCTCACCCGCAGCGCTGATCGTTTCTATCATGGTCTCGAGCATGGCCACGTTGTGTGGATCCAGGTTTGCCGTCGGTTCATCGAGCAGCAGGATTTCCGGCTTTAGAACCAATGCTCGCGCCAGCGCCACGCGCTGCATTTCTCCGCCCGAAAGGTTCTTGGCCGATTCGTTCGTATAGTTTTCCAAATCAAGCTGCTTGAGCATGTCCTGCACCGCCCGATCGTTCTTCTCGCCGCGCAGCTTCAGGCCGTAAGCCACGTTCGACTGGACCGAACGCTTCAGCATCAGCGGTCTTTGAAACACAAACGCGATGCTTCGGCGAAGTTCCAAGGGAGCCGGATACTCGATCAGGCGGCCATCAAACCAAATCTCACCCTCATCG
>DAOVIK010000101.1 GCA_030673735.1 Anaerolineae bacterium | reverse complement strand
TGCTCGTATTGCTTGTAGGGAGAAGTATTCGACGAAAAAAAGTTGGACATCGTGTAGAAGTCCGACCATCAACAGGAGGCCTGTGATGAACTTATGCGGGATGAAAACCCAGAGGGCAGAAAGGACAAGATCACCGCGGTGTTGGTGCGATTCCCCAACAGAAGCGAAACCGAAATCAGCACAGATTAGGGGGGCTCGGCGCTGAGATGGACTACTACGAGATACTCGGCATCCCCAGAGACGCCACGACCGAGGATATTCGGCGTGCCTATCGTCGCGCCGCGCAGCGTTTGCATCCCGATAAAAATGTGCGCCCCGGTGATACACAGCTCTTCCTAGATGCTTCACAGGCATACGAGTTACTGTCCGATCCTATGAGGCGGGCGAAATACGATGCACAGCTGGAAGCTATCGTCGCCAAAACTGTTTCCGAGGCACGACTTGACGTCCGCTTCGGTCATGGACGCCAAAACCTGCTGGTACTTGACGAACCGCAGATGCATTACATGCTGCTCGAAATCCTACCTCCTAAGAATCCCTCCCCGCAGCGCGCCCCCATCAATCTATGTGTTCTGATCGATCGTTCGACATCCATGCGGGGGGAACGAATGGACCGCGTGCGACGGGCTACAGTATCGATCCTTGAGTCACTCACACCGGACGACTCGGCTTCGATCGTCGCTTTCGGGGATCGCGCGGAGGTCGTGGTTACCCCCAAGCAAGCGCGCAAGGTAAAAGTTGCACGCGCGCGCCTGAGTCAGATCCAAGCAGGCGGCGGCACAGAAATCGCCCGCGCATTGGAAACCGGGCTGGCACAGGTGCGCAGCAGATCAACACAAGGAAGCGTGAACCATGTGATTCTGATTACCGACGGACGCACGTATGGCGATGAGCAGGTTTGTATTGACATGGCTACTGAGGCGGCTGCGGACAGGATCACGATCAATACCGTCGGGATCGGAACCGACTGGAGCGATGCACTTCTAGACGAGGTCGCTCGGCTTAGTGGCGGGAGTACGATCTACATGGACTCCCCGAGTGCCCTCGGCGATCTCATGGATAGAATTCATCACTCGCTGAGTCATGTGGCTGCATTGCAGGTGTTGGTAGAAGCCGATGTGGCTAAGGAAGCGGTGCTGCGATCGGCCTTCCGTTTGCGACCCGACCCACTTCCTCTGGGGGATGCCTTTCCGATGTCTCTTGGCCACCTGCCGAGCGATGACAAGATCAGCGTGATGCTTGAATGGATGCTCTATCCATTAGCGGAGTCCGGAGAGTTAGAACTCGCCGAATTCCATGTGTCATCAGGAGGCATAGGATCTGAGGAAGAGGCTCCGCAACTGACTTCCGTGGCTCGCATACACGTTTCCGAAGAGCCCGATTCGGATCATCCTGATGAAGACGTGCTTTCGGCCGTCGGCGCGGTGACCTTATACCGCATGCAAGAGATGGCACGCATCGAGGCCTCCTCCGGCCAATTTGAGCAAGCCAGGCAACGCCTTGAGAATCTAGCCAAGCATCTCGAAACGATCGGCGAGAGTAAACTGGCAAAGCGGGCCCGATCAGAAGCCCAAAACCTGAAGCAAACGAAGCATCTCTCCAGCGAAGGTGAGAAGGCTCTGAAATACGGATCCCGGGCCCTCTTGCTACTGCCCCGCTCGGTGAAACGATGATCAATTGCCCGTCCTGCAAGAGCCAAGCATTTGTGGGGAGTTTCTTTTGCATGGATTGTGGTGGAGCACTGGTCGAGATCCCGACTCGAACCACGGACGATCAGAAGGAATACTTCGGGCCTGTCGCGCAGGCTGACCTGGACTTCGATGTTTCTGAACTCGAGGCGCTGGAAGACGATGCTCCGTTCGGCCTCCGAGCTGCAACCACAGGCAAAGTGATATCCTTGAAAGGACGAAGCAACTTCACGCTCGGCCAGGCCGTGTCCGGTCAAGCCGTGGTCCCGGATGTAGATCTCACCGCCTTCGACGCCGAAGCGCATGGCATATCTCGTATCCATGCCGAGCTTCGCGTGGAGGGATCCGCAATCATGGTCGTAGATCTGGACAGCTCCAATGGCACTATGGTGAACGGGCTCCCTTTGGAGCCACAAGAACCTGTTCACCTCCGCGATGGTGATGTGCTTCAACTGGGAACGCTGCAGATGCAGTTTCTGATTCGAAAACAAAGCTGACGAGGAAAACCATGACCATACAAGTCCTGCTTCATGTGTCAGGCGAGGATCCCGTACTAGGGGAAATGGAAGAGCTTCCTCCTCACGACTCAACAACGATCACGATCAACAATCCCCGTCGTCGAGACGGAAAGGACCTTCGCTACCTCCAAGGGGACGTTGTGACTGTCGTCTGGCCAATGCGATTGATCAACTTCATCGAAATCATGCCTTCCGCTCATGAGGAGAAGCTCATCGGACCTGTCAGGGAATGAGATGAGCAGTACAAGCAAATCCCGACAACGCATCCTTGTTGTCGATGACGAACCGCGCATGATCCACTTCATCCGACTGAACCTGGAACATGACGGCTTCGAAGTCAGCGAGGCCGATTCGGGCGTGACGGCTCTCGAGCAGCTGCGCGACCAATTGCCAGATTTGATCCTTCTGGACGTAATGATGCCCGAGTTAAATGGATTCGAAACCCTCAAGATGATACGGGAGATCTCCACCGTACCGGTGATCATGCTCACCGCAAAAGGAGAAGAGGAAGATCGCGTACGAGGTTTGGAACTGGGTGCGGACGATTACATTACAAAGCCTTTCAGCCCGCGCGAATTGGTCAGCCGCGTGCGCGCCGTGCTTCGGCGAACACAGATGCCAAGTACGCCTCTGCATGAGTTGATCGAGGTAGACGGTCGCCTAAAGATAGATTTCGACCGCCGCGAGATCTGGGTGGAGGACAAGCTTGTCAAATTGCGGCCCACGGAGTTCCGGCTTCTCTATCACCTGGTACAGAACGCGGGATGGGTCGTGCCGCACGAGCAGCTACTCGCAAAAGTGTGGGGCTATGAGTACCGGGATGAAACACATTATCTGCGTCTGTACATCAACTACCTGCGCCAGAAACTGGAGAGCGATCCCTCAAATCCGGAATATATCCAAACTGAGCGCGGCGTAGGCTACCGTTTCATCGACTTCCGACGTCAGGCGGAGTGAAAGTCAAGGAAGCAAAGATCTGTCAGCGTTCCCCCGCACAGGAAACCTGCAGCAGCATGCATTCCACCAAGATCCCAGCTCAAGACCAATCCTTCCCATCATGTCGATATCGCCTGAAGTTTGCTCCTCACCCATCAAACTGACATGCTCCGCTCTAATGCTGGTCCTACGCAAATATCGGACAATAGGCTTGATCTGGCTTGTCAAGCTTGTTGTGGTTAAGGCCATCGGATAGAATGCTTAGTGGGTACATGGAACCTAGAAGGAAACCTTAATGGCTCGTCAAAGAATACTGGTAGTTGATGATCACGAAGTCGTGCGCTTGGGATTGCGAGCGCTGCTTGATCAAAACCCCGGCTTCGACGTCGTCGCCGAGGCAGCGACAGCGCGCGAGGCTGTGGAAAAGACCAAGCTGCACAATCCGGACGTTGTCGTTATGGATATCCGCTTGAAGGGTGGATCGGGGATCGAGGCCTGTCAGGAAATAATCGAGAATTATCCGGATGCCAAAGTGATCATGCTCACGTCCTATGCCGAGGATGAGATGCTGTTCTCGGCGATTCGTGCCGGCGCTGCAGGATATGTTCTGAAACAAATCGGAGGGCGCGATCTAGTGCGTGCCATCGAGGCCGTTGGCCGAGGGGAAGCCCTTCTCGATCCGGCAGTTACGCAGCGCGTTTTTCAAGAAGTACGAAAAGCAGCCCGCGAAGAGGAGGCTTCCGCATTCGCCGAGCTGACTCAGCAGGAAATGCATGTTCTGCAGCTCGTCTCCGAAGGACGCACCAATCGCCAAATCGCAGAGATGCTTTACCTTGGCGAAGGCACGGTTCGAAATTACGTCAGCAGCATACTTTCCAAGCTTGGAGTGCGCAATCGAGCAGAAGCAGCCGCCTACGCCGTCGAGCACAATCTGCGGGATTACCTCTGAACAATCGCAGCAAGCGAAAGAAAAGGCCGCCTGGATGCAAGATCCCTGGCGGCCTGTTGCATAGCTTCTTGGAATCGTCAGTGTATGACCTGGGGGGAACTCTTGCCCGGAGTGTACTCCAGCGACCGCGCAGCTTCATAGGTCAGACATTCGAACCAATCGATGACCGACTGCTCTATGCTCTCAAGCAGCACCAGCTTGTGGCTGATGCGTTCCCCATGACTGCCGGTATCGGCGCAGATGTCCTGAAGGACCTGTTCATCCTTGCATTCCACTTCCGCCAGGTCCATCAGAGCATCCTGGCTCAAAGCAAGTTGGCAAATCTGCTGCAGAGCCTCCGCCGCTCCAGAAGTCCGCAGTTGGGGAAGTTGAATCCCAATGTTGGCCAAGGTGTCCATCAGCCTTTGGCGCAAGTTGATTGCCTCTAATCTTAGTGATGATTTCGTTGCTCGTATCTCCTCCAGAATGTCCCTCAGCAGTGCCACGGAGCTTGCGCCGGCCAAGATCAAACCCTCGAGCAGTTGATCAAAAGGCGCTTGATCTCCCTCCTCCAAGTATTGGCCAATCAACTCCTGAGCCTGCATCCGAACGAAGGAGCGTTCTGCGAGTGCGATCAGATCTTCGAGCGTAGCTTCACTCACCATCTTCTCCCGAGGTTGGGCTCACATCTGGACATTGGCAAGTGCTGTCCCCCGCGGCTTCACGCTTATGTCATACTGCGCGAAATGATAGCGCGCTTGGGAAATGATGGCAACTCACTGCGCCTCCAAGGGGCGCAAGTAATCCGCAACGGCCCATCCGCGCTTTTCGTCATCATATGGATTGACGAGAAACCACCATGCGTGATCGTCTTGCTCGATCGGACCAGCCTGGACCACAAAGACTTCGTTCTCAAATCCCACAAAGAGAACCGTGCCATCCATCCCGGGGGATTCACGCACTCGCAGTCCATCCCCTCCGGTGCCACGTACTTCGACCAGTTCTCCGACCATGAAACTTCCTTCTGCTGGAGGCCCGATCGTCGCAGTCGGTGATGGACCGGCTTCTTCGGTTCTCGTGGCCGTGGCGGTGGGATTGGGTGTTGATGTGGGATTATCAATAACGCTGAAATCCCACGTGGGGGTAGGATTCGGTCTGTTGAGATACAGCATCGGCCCAAAGATGGCGATTGCCAGCATGAGCAGCAGTCCCGCAAGCGCGCCGCCAGCAGCCCAAATGCAAGAGATGGGAAGGCCGCCAATCGACGTCTTCTGTGGTGGCACTTCGTTCATGATGGCAGGAAGAAGAACGCTAGGGCGAGCATGAGATAGAGGGCCAGCAGCTCGGCCCCCTCCAACCAGTTCGCTTCACCGTCGGATGAAACTAGCGCGGCAACGATCACACCTCCTGCAAGAGCAATCAACTCGAAGCGGTTGAACACCAGAGTCAATGGGTTTCCGAGTATCAGACTGAGAAAGACCAGCAGCGGCGCGACAAAGAGTGCGATCTGAAGGCTTGAACCAACCGCGATTTCGACGCTCAATGTCATGCGGTTCTTCATCGCCACGCTTACAGCCACCAAGTGTTCGGCGACATTGCCCACGATGGGCACCAAGATGACCCCCAGGAAGAACTCGGATACACCGAGAGCAGCCACCACGAATTCCACCTGCCTCACGAGAAGTTCGCTCATCCAAACAATGCCTATCACAGACAGCACCAACACCGTCATCGACGTTCGCACTGTCCAATGGGTTTTGTGAACGATCGGCTCTGCAGATGGGCGTGTTAGCGGGCCCGGCATGCTTCGCAAGCTGTAAACGAGCCCCAGCACATACAGCACGATCATGAGCAGCGCCACACCGAGGCTGAGGGCCTCGATGTGCAGCGGGCTGGCGATACCTTCGGTGGCATGCGTGAACAGCGACGGCACACCAAGAGCAAGGACGGCCAGAACGAGGAGAACGCTGTCGCTCATCGCCTTGCGGCGGTCGAAAGAAAGCACTCCATGCCGCATTCCCCCTGCCAGCATGCTCAATCCCAAGACCAGCAGCAGGTTTCCTAAGATCGATCCGGTGATGGAAGCTTTCACCAGCTCCAGCAATCCCTCACGGATAGCCACGATGGAAATAATCAACTCGGCTGCATTCCCCAACGTAGCATTAAGCAGCCCTCCAATGCGAGGACCTGTGTGCGCGGCCAACGCCTCCGTGGAATCACCTATCAGCTTTGCAAGCGGTATCATCGCTCCCGCCGATGCGAGAAGAATCCACAGCG
>DAOVIK010000216.1 GCA_030673735.1 Anaerolineae bacterium | reverse complement strand
GCTTTCATGATACCGGGATTCCTGCTATGAGCGATGCCATCCAAGACACCACCCCGCGAACGGAGCAAAACGAGGATTCTCAAGATGCGCGCCTCCCACTTCTGAGCCTGGTATTCTTGCGCTTCATCATGCTGGTCGTGCTTCCCTTTGAAGCCCTGGTCTCCTATGGGGACTATCGTCACTTCTTCAATGTGGCTCGCTTTAGCACCGCCGGAGGAGGCTTGCCTTTCATCGGCCATTGGGTCGAGTTCCCGCCGCTATTTCCTTTTCTTTCCTTGGCGATTGAGCGCCTCACTGGGGGGCAGTTCCATAGCTACGCATATCTGCTGGCGCTGTTGATGCTGATCACTGACGCCGGGAACCTCTGGATCTTCTCGAAGCTGACAGGTCGTCTTGCTGGTCAGAAGCGCGCCGAACGTATGACATGGCTCTACGCGGTATTCTTGGCCATTCCTGCATTCGGCTGGTGGACCTTCGATCCGATTGCGGTTTTCTTCATGCTGCTTTCCATTTGGTTGGTCCTTGAGCGAAGGGAGCTTCTGGCGGGCCTGATGGCTGGATTGGGCTTCCTGACGAAAATCTTCCCACTGATCGCCCTCGGTGTCGCTTGGCGTTTTCGCTCAAGGCGATCAGCGATCTTGGCCACGACAATAGCCATGGTAATCTCTGTCGCCGTAATGGGAACGCTTCTCGCTGCCAATCCGGCTATGGCAAGTGCCTCGCTCCGTTCGCAGTTCAGCAAGGGATCGTGGCAAACCGTCTGGGCGTTGATCGATGGGAATATCAGAACTGGAACCCTTGGTCCTTTGGAGGAACGCCTGGATCCTGGATACGCCCTGCAGACGAGCGCAAATCCGGCCAAAGTGCCATTATGGATCACAACCCTCGGAGCCGGGCTGGTGATGATTTGGTTATTCATAAAGACCAATTCGCGTGACGAGACAAGAGCGCTTCCATTCCTGACAACGTTGTGGTGTATCCTTCTTCTGTGGTCGCGTGGATGGAGCCCGCAGTGGATGGCTTATTTGATTCCTCTTCTGCTGCTGAGTCTGCCGCTTCCGCGTTCACTCATTTATGGTGTGAGCCTCGTCACAGTCGCTCTTCTTGAATGGCCGATCCTGCTCTCACGCGGACGATTCGATTTGATGTGGCTGCCGATCGTGCTACGCACATTGCTGATAGCAATGCTGGGCTTTGAGTGCGGCAGGATCACTCTTCAAAGAAAGCCCCAGACCTAGCTTGGGAGTCGATGTTGAGTTCATCTTGGTCTTCACGCTTTCGGGCTTCGCTGCCGATTCTTATACTGGTGGCACTCCTGGCAATCGTTGTCGCCAACTTTGCTTTTGCGACGAGCGCGCTCGGAGGAAATGATTTCCTTCCGTGCTGGGTAGCGGCGCGAATGTGGCTCACCGAGCGTGTCAGCCCCTATCACCCATCGGTAAGCGAAATGTCTCAGAGAATGATCTATGGCCGTCCTGCAATTGCTGAGGCCGGTGAAACTCTGGCGCTGTGCCCTTACCCACTCTGGGCGATGGTCTTTTATGTTCCCTTGAGCATAGTTCCCTATCCTCTGGCGCTTGCGTTCTGGATGACCTTGCTCGAGCTTGGCCTGCCGCTGTTGGTGTGGATGGGAACTCGTCTGATGCGGTGGCGTGCACCGCCGCGAGCACTGGCTGGAATGATGGTGTGCGCAATCCTCTTCTATCATGGCCTGCGTGGCATTGTCACCGGGCAATTCGCAATTATCGAAGCGGTTCTCATATTTGGCGCTCTGCTGGCCATCCAACGCGGGCAGGATGTTCTGGGCGGAGCCTTGTTGGGATTAGCTTTGATTAAGCCGCATCTAGCTGCTTTTCTCTTGCTATTCGTGGTCCTCTGGTCGATTTCGATGCGAAGGTGGCGGCTGTTGGCAAGTTCGGTCTTGTCGCCGGTATTGCTCGCAGGTCTTTCCTTTCTTGTATCCCGAGATTGGATGCTGATGTGGCTGCGATCGTTGGTGACGTTTACCCAGTCCATGGATACACGTCCTGCGCTCATCATTGCCGGCTGGAATCTTGGGCCCGCCGGATTCTGGGTGGGCCTTGGATTGATTGTCGCTTTGGCGCTTTGCATGCTCCTGGAGTGGTTCCGCGCGCTGGGGCAAGAGGATCATTGGTTCCAATGGACTGCAGCTCTGACGCTCTCGATCACGATTCTGATCACGGTACGGACGACAACCGCCAACATGGTCTTGATGATCCCCGCGCTGATTCTGATCCTCAAAGTTTGGCTTGATCGCAAGAAGCGTGCGGGGATCATGCCTGCGCTCGCGCTGGTGGGGAGCGCTTTCGCTGGAGTTTGGCTGCTGTATTTCCTGACAGCCGGACAGTTGAGCGAGAGCCCACTCCTCTTTCTGCCGCTGCCCATGCTGACACTGATCGGGCTGCTCTGGGCGCGTTGGTGGACAACGAGGGGCCCAGGAGTGCTGGTTCATTCCGAGACACTTTCATGGGAGTGATCAGCACACGATGTGAAGGTGCTATTGACTGAGGCGCTTCTTTGCTTCCGGCGGGAAGCGGCATTCCACATGATCCGGTCTTATCCGCATATGAGGTAGGCAATGCCATTCCCGCACGGATTGGGCACAAGGTGTACTATGGGCATTGGGCAGAGACCATGTGCTATAGTGAGAAATCCGAGACTGTGTCGCGGTTCTTTAGCGGCATGGAGGATGAGGAGCGACGAGCGTTTCTGACAGAGAATGCCATTCGATATGTCTTTCATGGGCCAGGTGAGCGTGGACTTGGATCCTATGATCTCGCGTCAGTCCCGTACCTCCATCTTTGCTTCCAGGATGGAGAAGTCGCGATCTACAAGGTTGTGCAACCATGAGTCATGAGGGGAACCAGCGACAAAACCGCCTCGAGAATGGCTGGCCGTGGGTACTGCTGAGCCTGCTATGGGGCGTGACGGTTTTCATCGCCTATTACGTCGTTCATAAGCCGGTGGATCTGGGATTGGTAATTGCGCTTGCAAGGTTGGCGTTGATCATCCTGGGGTGGATAGGCACCTTGGCGTTGGCGCACCTGATAGGCAGGTTGCTCAACCCGTTGTTGAAGGAAATGCCCGTCCGGCCGTCCCTTGCTTTTCGCATCGGATTTGGATTGGCTGTCCTGGGCTACTTCGTGCTGGCTCTGGGCGCCGTGCAAGGCTATTGGCCACTCCTTGCATGGATCGTAACCGCGATTGCACTGCCGTTCGGCCTGCCATCGCTGCTCTCGGACATCCGGGCGGCATTGCCGAGAATCCCCTCCACTCGTGCGAATCAAGCCATGGTCGCTTTCGTCCTCTTTACGCTGCTCGTGGCTTTCTTGCTCGCCCTTGCGCCGCCCACAGCTTGGGATTCACTCGTCTATCACCTGACAGGCCCCAAACTCTACATCGAAGCCGGTGGGCTGAATCATGACATTGATCTTCCTTATTTGGGGTTCCCGCAGGCTGGTTCAATGCTGTTTCTTTGGGGGGAAATGCTTGCCGGAGCTGAGCTCGCCCAATTGATGCATCTGACGTTCGTCATCCTCACGCTGATGTTGATGGCGCATCTGGTCAAGGAGATTGCCCCAGGCAGTGGCTGGTTTTCGGCAGCCTTGATACTGGGCGTGCCTACGGCGGCGATGCTGGCGTCATGGGCCTATGTCGAATGGATCACTATGTTCGGCGTGCTGGCGAGCTTCATCCTGATCCGGTCAAGTGAACCTGGCATTTCTGAACGAAAGGATCAGCTGT
>DAOVIK010000003.1 GCA_030673735.1 Anaerolineae bacterium | reverse complement strand
GAATGAACTGGCGGATGCGCTCTTTGGCAACCACGTCTAGCCCGATCGTCGGTTCATCCAAGAACAGCAGCGGCGGATCATGCAGCAGCGCCGCGCAAAGATCGGCGCGCATGCGTTGCCCCAACGATAGCGAGCGCACCGGCATTTCCAGGAAGGGATCCAGCTCCAACAATTGACGGAATTCCTTCAGATTATGAGCGAAATCCTTGGCGGGAATGCGATAGATGTGCTGCAGCAGCTCGAGCGATTCGATCACCGGCAAATCCCACCACAACGTAGTCCGCTGGCCGAAGACTGCCCCCAGTTGAGCCACGAGCTGCTTGCGCTGCTTCCAAGGGACGTAGCCGTTCACCTGCAATTTACCGCTGGTAGGAACGAGCAGTCCGCTCAGCATCTTGATTGTGGTCGATTTGCCGGCACCGTTGGGGCCGATATAACCGACCAGCTCCCCAGATCGGATCTCGAAGCTGACGCCGTCCACAGCTCGCACGATCTCATGGCGGCGAGCGAACAGGTTTCGGATGGCTCCCCACAGCCCCGCACGATACTTGAAGATCTTGAAGTGTTTATGTAGGTCGACTGCTTCAATGATGATGGTCATGTCTCATGTCCCCGTGCTCTGATAGTGGCGCACTCCGATGCGCCAGAAGATCAATGCCAACCCCAGCATGCCGAAGCCAACCACCGGCCCCATCAACGGAGCCCATACGGGAAGGCCAAGTGGATCCGGTCTATCCAGGATGTAAAGCGCAGGATAGTAATTGAGGAAGATGGCGGGAACGATATACGTGAAGAAGCTGCGCAGCCAACCCGGATAGATGTGCATCGGGTAGGATATCATCTCGCTTCCGCCATAGGTGAAGATATTGACTACTTCGATGGATTCAATTGTCCAGAAAGTAATCGTAGCGCCGATGATGAACAGCCCTCCGAAGAAAGCTATCATGCCCATCAAGACCCACGGCAGGAAGAGCACCTTCAACAGCGTCCAGCGAATTTCGAGCATCGTCAAAGCTAGTGCGAAGATCGCAATCCCCTGCAGCAACCGTCCCAGGCGGCGCATCACGAAACTCGAGCCAAGTACTTGCAAGGTCAGATTCACGGGACGAAGCAAGAGTTGGTCGAAGGTTCCCAAGCGGATATGGCGGCCGAAGTAACCGGGATCGAAGCCGCTGAATATCATGTCCATGGTGGCGAACGCCGAATCGACCATGCCGTACAGAAATGCGATTTCACCGAGCCCCCAGCCGCCCAAGCTTTCAAAGCGCTGCAGGACGAGAGCCAACGAGATGAAGAACAAGCCATTGATGATGATTGAAGTCAATACCTCCAATAGAAACGCGGCGCGATACTGGAGCTGGGAACGGAGTTGAATGCCCAGCAAGCGCCGGTAGATCGCTAGAGTATGGCGCATCTCACCCACCTTGGATCACCAGGCGGCGGACCCCGGCTCGCAGCACCAATTGCCCCAGCAAGATCAGGATTGCAGCCCACATCAGTTGCGTCAACAGTGCGCTCACAAGTTCCGGCCCCGATAGAACCCCCAGGTAGATCTCCACGACGGTGTTGACCATGGCTGGGAAGGGGGTTAATTCGGCAAGCCGCACAAACCAATCCGGATGGAAGCGCAGCGGGAGAAAGAAGCCTGACAAGACCCAAGTAAGCCCATAGGCAAAGCGCCCGATGCCGCGGGCGTTCGGTGTCCAGAAGGCGGCCAGGTTTACCACGAAGCGCCAACTGAAACTCACCAGCAGGCTCAGGATCAGCCCCAAGATCAAGGCCAACCATTGGATGGGCGTCGCGGGGAAGGTGATGTCGAAGGCCAGGGCATAGACCAGGATAAGGGGAAGTCCGCGCATGATCACTGCTGCGAGTGCGCGCCCGATATCTTGCGATAGCCAGAATGTGAAGTAATCGAGGGGTTTGAGCAGATCCGAAGAAATCTCACCACTGGCGACCGAATCCATGATCGGGTACCAACTCCATATCGTCAGATAGGCGATCAGGGCCTGTGTCAGGCCGGTATAGGTAATCGCGCCCTGCAGTGAGACTCCCGACATCTCGTTCCGCGCGCCATAGTAGGCGACAATGACGGCAGCCCGTAGCAGCCCGAAGAACAGATTGGTCACCAGTCCTGCCAGCGCGGCGGCGCGGTAGGTCAGATGGCGTTGGAAGGACCGCTTCATAAGCTCCCAGGTCAATCTCATCCTAGACGGATCTCCGATATCATCAGCGCGCCTCGGCTTGCATCCCGATCATCTATATCCAATCAGATCTGGAGCCCATCGTATGCGATCTCGTAGCCATTGGCCAAGGCGAATTCAGCCAGTTCGGGATGGGGCGGGTTGCCCTCATGAGCGATGTGCGTCGCCAAGACGCGTCCGCCTTCGGCTAGCAATCCCTCCTCCCGCAAGCGAGCGGCATGCTCGATAAGCTGACGTGCACTGAGATGGTCGCTTCCGGGCTCATCCGGACCATAGGTGTGATCGAGGATGACGATGTCAAACCGCAATCCGTGGGTGTGAAACCCTCGCCATGTGTCTTCAGGAAGTGTTGCTGTGTCGGTTCCGTAGAAGATGCATTGCCCTTCCTTCTCAACCGCATAGAGCAGCGATTCGACCATCTCGTCGTGATTGGCTGCAAATGCAGTCACCTTGTATGGGCCGACGTTGAAGGAATCCAGCGCGCCGATCTGATGAACCATCATGTTGAGCTTCTCGCCGCTGCGAGGATCGAGGAAGCCATGGGGCGCACAATCCCGCTCAAGGAGTTCAGAGGTCTTCTTCAGCGAGCCGCCCGAAGCGTAGAAATCCAGCCGCGGCGCGCCCACCACCCCGAATCCCGGGCTGCGCGAAAGGAAGTGGGAAGGATCCAGATGATCGGCGTGAGCGTGTGTTTGAAGGCAGTAACGCACGTTGGTCAGGGGGCAGCCGTGCATGTTAGAGGCAGTCATGATATCGGGGCCGAGATCGATCAGTAGATCATCATCGATCAAGACGGACGATCGTTTTCTAATGCTCGGTCCGCCAAGCTCCCGCGCGCGTTCGCAATTATCGCAGCGGCAGAAAGGCTCTGGATATGCATTGGCTGCAGAAGTCCCTAGGAAAGTGATGATCATGGTTCACAGCCCCTCGAGCAAAGCCTTTGAATGGTACTCTCACTTGCCCCCAATTCGCAACGTCCGGATTGGTAGATTAAAGCGATAACCTGACAGGTCTACCGAACCTGTCAGGCTTGATTTGGTCTGATAAGAGCCGTTAGGCTTGAGTGAAGTGTCTTCAGCCGCCGATCTGATTCATCACGCGATTGAGCGGGATTTCCTCTTGGGCCAATCCATGGCCCCAAGGCTTCTGCCAGATGGCGTCCTGCATTTGTTGGCGGATTTCGTCCAGCGAGATGCCCTCTCGAAGCGGCGTGAGCAGATCGACTTCCTTTTCACGCAGGAGGCAGAGACGCAAGCGCCCATCGGCGGTGAGCCTTACTCGCGTGCACGATGCACAGAAGGGCTGGGTTATCGAAGAGATCAAGCCGATGGTTCCCGCTGCGCCGGGGATGCGATAGACACGGGCCTCACCATCCAACTCGGCGCCGTTGACTTCCTCCAGCAAGCCCATCTCGGATTCGATGAGTGCTCTGGTCTCGAGGTGAGTCACCATGCCGCGCATCTGCAGCTCGGTCGCTCCGGCAAAGGGCATCATCTCGATAAAGCGCACCTGCCATGGGCGATCGCGCGTCAGCGCCGCGATCTCGGAGACATCACGCTCGTTGTAGCCGCGCACGATCACGACGTTGAGCTTGATCGGCTCCAAGCCGGCAGACTGAGCCGCCTCGATCCCTGCCCACACATCCTGTAACGAGCCGCGACGAGTGAGACGTTCGAAGCGTTGGGGGTCGAGCGTGTCCAGGCTGACGTTCACGCGCTGCAATCCGGCCTGCGCCAGTGGTTTGGCCAGCTTGGCCAGCATCACCCCGTTGGTCGTCATCGAAAGCGAGTTCACACCCGGCGTGGAAGAGATGGCGTCCACCAGATCGACAATCCCTGCACGCGCGGTCGGCTCGCCTCCGGTGAGGCGAATCTTGTCAAATCCGAGCTCTGCGGCAAGTCGCACAAGAGTCAGGATCTCATCATCCTGCATAAGCTCCTTGCGCGGCAGGAAGGTCTGATCCTCCGGCATACAGTAGACGCAGCGCATGTTGCAGGCATCAGTGAGGCTGATGCGCAAATAATGGATCCTGCGCCCGAAGCGGTCGTGGGGCATGTCTGTGTCGCTACCTCCCTTCGGAGCGTAATGTGATTCTATCATAACGCTTTTAAGGGCGGTTAATATTCATTGCCCCATGCTGTGCGGGCCTGAAGTACCCTTGACCGACATGTCGCCAAGGGATATCGTGGCCATATACGGTGAGATGATTGCCAGGGAACCGCGGAAGGCTCCTGTCCCACGTTGTGCTGCGATTGCTGCCTGAGCCTCCTGATGAGCCTTGAGTTCGACGGTATAATCTCCCCAATTCGCATTCGCGGAGGCCCACATGGGCGACAAGCCCCGCCCCAAACTTCCCTCTGGGAAGAAGCCCGGTGTGATCGAAGGTTTCACGTCGTACGTCAAGCTGGTTGCGCGCCTGTTGACCGACCGGCGCGTCAACTTGCTATTGAAGCTGCTTCCCGCCGGATCATTGCTTTACATGCTCATGCCCGATCTGTTGCCTGGCCCGATCGATGATGCCTTGCTGGTCTGGCTGGGCACCACGCTTTTCGTCGAGCTGTGCCCCGAGGATGTGGTCAAGGAGCATCGCAAGGCATTGAACTCCGTTGTGGAAGGGGAGTGGCGCGAGGTCGAGGACGACACGCCTGAGCTGAACTAACTGAGCACATTCGCTATTGATACGTAGCCTTGCCCCCGAGCTGTCCTTTCATATTGCTTCCATTATTTGGATAATCCCTTGTCACGCATCACGCATGATACGGACCGCCGTCCCTGTCGCCTGTCCCGAGATCTTATCGGGGTTCATCCCGCACGTCCCCTGGACTGCCCGCCAGGACAGGCTTAGCGGGACGGTATCCCTCGCCTGAGCTTCGCCGCCCATAGGGACTCAAGGTTCCGTCGCATCCCCCTGCGCCTCTTTCCCCGCAAGAAAAGTGACAGGTTCATCGGACCTGTCATGTGTACTCCAAGGCCAGAATTCGCTTCCTGGCAACTCGCGGGCTTACGCCTCCAGCATCTCTATGAAGGCCGCCAAATGCCTCGACACTTGTTCCTGTGAAAAGGCACGCGGATCGTTGTGGTCTGCCTCCAGCAGCAGAGCCGGCATATCGTGCTCCCTGAGAAGGCGGTCGCGCTGATCCATCTGCCCGATAGAGTATGGCTTGCAGGAACGATCTGAATGCAAGATCACGCCGTCGAGTTGATACTTCTGGATCATGTCTACCATGGTTGAAAGCTTATGCCCGGTGCCGCGATTCAAGATCGGATAGGTATACACACGCGCCATGGACTCCAGTGGGCGCGAGGGATCGATGAACTGCGCCAGTTCCCCCCAGGCGTTGGTGTAGGTAGAGGCCACGAGCGCGATGCCATGGGCGCCCAGCGTCTCACCCAGATAACGCAAGCGGTACCAGATCGGGAGATTGTCCCAGAGCAGCCGTTTGCGTTCATTTCGCACTGCCGAGATGCCTTGGGCAATCCGTGCATCGATCTCTTCCAGTAGCGCTGCATAGAAGTCGACTGTATGGGCATCCCCGCGCATTTCGACCACCGGCGCCATGTGGATGAATTGATCGATGACGGATATCGGCGCTGGTGTGTGCTTGTTGCGATCCATCACCTGCATCCACAACTCAGATGCCAATTGACTCAAGCGCGAGGTCTCCATGAATGTGTTCATGTCCAGAGAGCGCCCCGCCACCTGCTCCGCAACCGGAACCGCATCTTCAAGCTGCTTCTTCACGAACTCGAGGGCATGCTCCGGAGCCTGCTCGTGATACACGAATGGCGTGTCGATGATGATCAAAGGGACCCTGAAGTGCTCAGCCAGTACGCGGTACCAGGCCAACACCGTCTGGCAGATGTTCGTGCACGCAAGCAGGAGATCGGGCTTAGGGAGGCGGCCCACCGGTGTCTTGCCCGATAGCACCGTTCCAAAATCCGTTCTGGCGTAGGAGCATATGTCGCTCGAGTAGCCTGCTTTCTCCGCCTCGGCCGAGATCTCCAAGGCCATGCGTGCAGTTCCGCAGATTGCCGCGTGGTTCTCGGGATAGAGCACGTAGTAGTCCAGCGCCTTAAGCAGCTCGACAGGAGCACCCGAGGTCACCCAGGCCACCTTGTCATGCAGGTTGGCGTATCGTCCTTGCAGCCAGTGGCGCGCCACCAGTTCCTTCATGCGCGGAGCGATCTTCAGCGGAGGACCCAGATGCTCGCGTGGTGAGGGGCTGCGGGATTGCAGCTCATTGCGCAGGCGATTGATGCGCAGAAGTGCTCTGCCCATGAGGTTCACGTTGAAGTGGTACTGAAGGCTTCCGATCATGCTCATGCGATCATCTCGAGGAAGGCCTCGATGCGCGTTCGGGCTTGATGAGATAGTGGATCGCTCAAATCGACTTCGATTGTCAGCGAAGGCACACCGGCTTCCTGTAGGCCATCGCGCAGCATCGGCAAGTCGAATAATTCAGGTTCGCAGAACTTGACGGAATAGAACACCACTCCCTTTGCCTCGCCCTTCTTCACCATGCCCAGCAGATGCTCAAGGCGGGCAGAGATCGGGCTGCCCAGAGTGGGATCCGGTGGCACTCCGAGAAGCCGCTCCGCCATCCGGCGAAACGGGTCTTTGCTTGTTCCTGGGGGGTAGAGGCGTCTGCCGCAGCAAGCAAGGTCGTCGGCCACAACTTCCCCGCCGGCCTCGGTGATGGATTGCAGCAGGCTCATGGGCTCGGGCACGATCCCTGAAAACACGATCGGGATGCCCGCGGTCCTTGAAGCCCCTTGCTGCTTCAAAATATCTTGCGCCAACTCAATGAATCCCTCTGCAGGCAGATACTCCCTGGCCCGTATCAGGCGATAGAAGTCATAAGTCGTGAGTTTGCCACGTTGCTGATGCAATTCAGCGAGGAACTCATCTGCAGTTTCCTCGCGTTGAATGCTTGCCATCAGTTCATCATCTCCCGGGGCGCGCTGTGTGGTCTTGCTCAGCCGCTCGTACATCGCGCGCAATTCGTCGATCAAATAGCCGATGTGCCTCTCACCATTTCCTCGAGGCAGGTACAGCGGCAGGACGTCCTGCCTGGGCTGAATGAAATCGATCAATATGCTGCCAAGCCCTTGGAGCGAATCGCAGGCATGCGGTACGACGATCAGATCCGTCACCTCAAGTCCGCCCGATAGCAGAAATGCCAATGCGTTGCGCACGATCGAGCAGACGTATGCTTGTAGATGCGCGGCGCCAAGGCCGGCATCGATCTGTGGCGGACCCCAGACCTCGATCGGCAGCACGTTGAATGCTCTCAGCAATGACCGCGGATAGTGGATCGGCAACACGGCCGCCACGAGTCCTCCTTGATCCTTCTGGGCCCGTGCAACTGCTGATCGCGTCGGGATATGATCGAGTGCGTTTTTCCCCATCTTTCCTCGAGTGGCACCATGTTAGCACACACCATTCGGCGAGGGTAACGGCTTGTCCGCTGTGCCAGATTGCCGCTGATACTGACTTGCAGTATGATCAGGCAGACAGTTTCAACAATGGTGAGCATGTTCCTCTGATAGCGACACCCGGTATGCCGGGTAAGGCGCGGTATCGAAGCTTTGGATCAGGCTTCTACATACAAGGGGGTGCCTCAACAGCAGATTGATCTAGGAATCCATAGACGAGCGTACAATGTGATGAACATCTGGGAGGAGCCTGCGCATCGCGCCCTGCGCTTGCTCCAGATCGGAGAAGGAGTTGCACATGCGCAAATGGCTTCTGCTTTCGACGGCATTGATCCTGCTTGTGGCATGTACTTGCCAGGTTCCATCTTTCTTGGAGGGTTTTCTCGGTACCAAGGGAGAGGCGAGAGGGGAGATGATCGAATACGAAGGCAGCGTTAGGGGTTCAATCGAGCAAAGTGGCCACGAGTTCTGGTCGTTCTCTGGTCGAACTGGCGATCAGATCACGATCTCCATGGACAGCGATGATTTCGACACCTTTCTGGTGCTCTTTGGTCCGGACGATAACTTCCTGGTCCTCGACGATGACAGTGGTAGCGATTTCAACGCCATGATCCGCAGATTCGTCCTTCCCAGCTCCGGTATTCACAACATCGTTGCCATGAGCTACGGAAGCTATGGAGAGGGTGATTACAGGCTCGAATTGGAAAGAACGGATGAAGGACGCGATCCTGCTGAGATCGGGGGCGGGTCAATTTCATACGGCGAGAGCGTAGCCGGAGATCTGCGGACCTGGACCGGGGATGTGTGGACGTTTTCGGGCGAGGCCGGCGATCGCGTGACGATAAACCTTCAAAGCGATGAATTCGATACATATCTTGACGTTTGGGGCCCCGACCTCACACATGTTGCTGATGATGACGACGGAGGGGAAGGTTCCAATTCGCTCATCGATGGCTTAACTCTGCCAGCCTCGGGAACCTATAGTATTGTGGCGCGCGGCTATGGG
Source organism: Anaerolineae bacterium (assembly GCA_030673735.1). Lineage (GTDB taxonomy): Bacteria > Chloroflexota > Anaerolineae > Anaerolineales > E44-bin32 > W1033. The sequence goes on along the minus strand of DAOVIK010000003.1, from coordinate 15,314 downwards.
GACCGTGACAGAGGGCCCTACACGCTTTCATTGGAGTAAGCAACAACAGCCGCGCATATAGTAGCAGCAAAGAGCGCAGGTAGCCGACATCATTGGCGCGTCGATTGGGATTGAATGGCTAGCTAGAGCACTTCCATTGACCATGCACCAAGCAGGAGATACGCATGCAGAAGCTGCGTCTTCTTGCAGCATCCTCAATAGTTATCCTGACGAGCGCATGCGCAACGCCTTCGTTGCTGACTGACCTAATTCCAGTGGTCGGGGGCGATCGCCAGTTCGAGGGGAGCGCTGACGATCCTGCTGCGCTTGTCAGCGTCCCGAGAGGAGTGTCGCTCGGGTACGATGACACCGTTCATGGGAAGCTCGCCAGAAGCGGATGTCACTATTGGTCGTTCACCGGACGCGCGGGGGACGCGGTAACGATCTCGTTGGACGGCGGCTTCGATACCTTTCTGGCGCTGTTTGGATCGGACGGCAGGTTCATCGCTTCTGATGACGATGGAGGGACTGGAAAGGCTTCGCTAATCGATACGGTTGTGCTTCCTTCGACGGGTGACTACGTGATCGCCGTTCAGGGGTACTCATCGGCGGATTTCGGTTCCTACGATCTCAAGCTTGAGCGATCAGCCTATGGACACATAAGGGTGGAGAGGGCAGGCGGTCAACTCGAATATGGCGGCACTATCTATGGCACTCTCCAAGATTGGAGGGGGGATGGCTGGACCTTCTTTGGTCGAGCGGGAGATCTCGTGTCGGTCTCCTTGCGCAGCCGAGATTTCGACACATATCTGGAATTGTATGGACCAGATCTGAAGAGATTGGTTCGGGATGATGACAGCGGAGATGGTACGAACGCACTTATCAACAGGTATATTCTACAGTCGTCGGGCTTCTTCACGATCGTCGCCCGGGGCTACGATGCTGGCGAAATCGGTTCATACACGCTATCTTTGGATTGAGACAAAGGAGTGAGGCGAGATAGATCCGGATAGCGGAAAAGGCTATTGATCGGGCCTGACCATGCCCGCGACCTGCAAAAGATGAGCGAGCAGTTTCGAGTAATCTGTTGCTTGGTGGGGACTTAGATTGCAGACAAGCGGGGAATGCTCGCAAAGCCGATTAAGGAGACTGACATGCGGACCATACGAGTTCTTTCGGCCACGTTGCTCCTGCTCGTGGCGTGCTCTTGTCAGGACATTGCCTTCATTCAGGATCTGATTCCCGGTCTTGGCGACGGGAGGGAGCAGGAGGATGTGACCGATGAGCCTGGCGATGATGATCAGACAGAAGAAGTTGTACCAGCAACAGAGACGCCAACTCCTCTGCCGCAAGCAGACTTGAGATACGGCGATAGCGTCGGCGAGACCCTCACCAGTGGCAGAGGCGACTTGTGGACCTTTTCCGCAGAAGCTGGCGACGTCGTAACGATCACCATGACCAGCGGCGAATTTGATACCTTCTTGGCGTTGTTCGACCCCGGAGGCGATTACCTGACGTGCGATGACGATAGCGCGGGAGAATTCAACGCCTCGATCATGGACTTTCCAATGAACACCTCCGGGATATACACGATCAATGCCATGGGTTTAGCGCCGGATTCAGGTGGATCGTACTCGCTTTCGATCTCGCACACCCCCAACGGGCTCGCGCATACCAGGATTGGTGGAGATTCCCTCAACATCGGAGATACGAAGTCGGGATCGCTTGAAAGATGGACCGGGGATGCGTGGACATTCGATGGCACTGCCGGAGATGTGATCTCGGTCGGCTCTCGCAGTGACGATTTTGACACGGTGCTCTCGATCTACGGACCGGACCTATATCGCGAGGCATGGGATGACGATGGATTGGGAGACCTCAACTCACTGATCAGCGGGCTGACCTTGCCTTCCAGCGGCAGATTCACGATCGTTGTGCGCTCTTTCAGCGATTCCGCGATTGGCGCCTACGAGCTTGGCAGTGCCGCCGGAACTGAGATTCCGGGCTGGGAAGTCTCCACGCCCGGCGGAGGGGCCGGAATCTTCTACGGCGAAACGGCGCAAGGTAATCTGCCTAGCGTAAGAGGCGAGCAGTGGTACTTCGATGGAAGCGAAGGAGACACCGTGTCCATTTCCGTGGTCAGCGAGGAGTTCGACACCTTTGTAGCACTGTTCTCACCAGGAGCGTATTACATAACGTGCGATGACGACGGTGGAGAAGGTCTCAACTCTTGGATCAACGGATATACCTTGACCGAGTCAGGCCTGTACAGCATCGTCGTGTTCAGCTATGGCATAAGTCCAACCGGAAGCTACACGCTGACACTAGACCTGACGGGCCCAAACGGTGCTGCCTTCAGCGTCAACTCTGACTTAATCCTCTACGGATCACCGGTTGATCAAACGCTGGGAGCATGGGTAGGGGACGAGTGGATCTTTCAGGGCGAAGCGGGGGATGAAATCACAATCAGTATGACCAGTGATGATTTTGCAACCGCACTGGATCTCTACGGGCTCGATCTCTTGCGGATTATGAATGACATCGGCAGCGGAGGCGACGGCAATTCCTTGATGACCGTCACGTTGCCGGGAACGGGCGTGTACACGCTGGTTGCGCGGGCCTTTGCCCCGGACGGCGCAGGGAGCTACTCGCTTTCTATCACCAACTAGGCATGATCGAGCGCCTGATTGGTGGGCACCCCCCGCACTTTGGGGGCGATAGTGATGACCAATAACAGCCGGCCGTTTCAGGGCCAGTCGCAACAGCAACCAAGCCAGTGAGCGAATTCCCTATTCCTACTCGGGAAGCCCTCACTGGCCTTGATTTCGTCGCAAGAATGGCCGATATTGGGTGGTGCTTGTGCTGACATCGTCGTAATGCGATGCGGATTGAGGCGTGTGCCACTGTGTGGAAGGCATGATAGCTGCAAAAAGACCTTTGGGAGGGAATGCCCCAAGTGCATGAACTGAGCAGGCGCCTCAACGAGCAGTATGGTCATGCGAAGCTCGCAGAAGACATCCTTTCTGAGCTGGAAAGTGCCGGGAAGAACGTCGAGAGGCTAACGCGCCAGGATTTGGTGACGTTCGAGGAATTCCACCTGCGCGGCCGCAATGCAACCCGCGAGTTGGCTCAGCATGCCGGTCTTCGGCCGGGTATGCGGATCCTTGATGTGGGCAGCGGAGTCGGAGGCCCTGCCCGGACATTGGCTGACGAATACGGCTGCAATGTTGCCGGAATCGATATCGTGTGGGGGTACTGCCGCGCTGCACAAACGCTCAATGCTCGCACGGGCTTAACTGACCAAATCGGCATTTGCAATGCGCAGGCGCTGGCCTCGCCATTTGCTCCCAGTGTCTTCGATGTGGTATGGATGCAGCATGTCGCCATGAATATCGAGGACAAGGCAAGCCTGCTCGAGGAGTTTCGACGTCTCTTGAGGCCGGGAGGGCGTCTGGCGCTCTATGAGATCCTCGCTGGATCGAGCGAGCTTTCACACTTCCCGCTTCCTTGGGCCAACACACCGGATATCAGCTTCTTGGTTGAGCCGGAGCAATTGCGACGAATGCTGATCGAAGAGGACTTCTCCGAGCTTCACTGGGAGGACGTGACCCCGCGCACGCTGTCGTGGGGAAGGCGCGCGTTGGTGCGTCGTCCTGATATCCTGGGGTTGGACTTGGTGATTGGGCCGGATGCCGGAGAGAAAACCGCCAATCTGCTCCGCAACCTGGAGGAAGACAGGGTCAGATTGGTGGAAGCGGTGGTTGAGCGGAAACCCTAGCCAGGGTGCAAGGCGGCAATCATGGACCGCGATGGTATAATCGCCCCGCATTCATAAAATTGGCTAATAATCGCATAGGAGTCCCCATGGCTGACCCCAGAGTAGACCGTTTTGCCAAGTTGCTTATCGAGTATTCGACCCGCATCCAGCCGGGCGACCGGGTTCTGATCGAAGCCCTGACTCCTGCAGAGCCGTTGGTTCGAGCGCTCTATGAGCGTATTCTCGAGGTCGGCGGCCACCCGCACCTGAATCTCAAGTTTCCAAGTTTGGATGCAACCTTGGTCCGTCTTGGCAACGACGAGCAACTGGATTACCTGCCGCCCTTCAGGAAGATGGCTTACGACGAGTTTGAATCCCGCATCTTCATCGCCTCCAAGAGCAATACCAAGGATATGCAGGGCGTGGACCTGGGCCGTTTCACTCGACGGCGCAAGGCGCTATCGCCCATTCTGGAAGCGCAGCTGAGGCGTGGCGCGGCGGGGGAGTTCCGTTGGCTGTCGACGCTATTCCCGACGGAAGCCTACGCGCAGGACGCCGAAATGAGCCTGGTTGAATATGAGGACTTTGTTTATAAGGCATGCTACGTCGATGATCCCGATGTCGACCCGGTAGCATACTGGGAGTCATTCAAATCGGAGCAGCAGCGCATCATTGATGCGTTGAGCGGCCGCGAACGTGTTGAGTTGCGCGGCCCCAACTGTGAGCTATCTCTGTCAGTTAAAGGACGAACCTTCATGAATGCCTGCGGCGATGCCAACATGCCGGATGGCGAGGTGTTCACTGGCCCGGTCGAGGATTCAGTCGAGGGTTGGGTGAAATTCACCTATCCGGCCATCTGGCAGGGTCGATATGCCGATGGTGTTGAGCTGCGATTCTCCGAGGGCCGTGTGGTCGAGGCCAAGGCCGAGGTGAACGAAGATTTCCTGCTGGAGATGCTGGACGCCGACAAGGGATCTCGATACCTGGGCGAATTTGCTATCGGCACGAACTTCGCTATCCAGCGCTTCACGCGGCAGATCCTATTCGATGAGAAGATCGGGGGCACCTTCCACATTGCAGTTGGAGCCGGCTATCCTGAGACCGGCAGCAAGAACAAGAGCGCCATCCACTGGGACATGATCTGCGACATCCGTGAAGACTCGGAGATCGTCATGGATGGTGATGTGATCTACAAGAACGGCTCGTTCCAGCTATGAGCTGTTGGAGGGGGAATTGCCGCGGGGAGAATACCTTGAAGAGATACTGGGTAGGTTGTATTCTTGTACTCCTCCTGCTTGCTGCATGCGGAGGGAGGCCCGAAGCTACCGCGACGCCGCTACAGACGCGCGCGCTGCCAACGTCCACACCTCCGCCAACAGCCACACCCATGATCGCGGATACAAGCGTTCCTGAACCCGGCGATATCCATCCCGGCAGGCCATTGCCCATGGAGATAGGCGACTTGTTTTCCACCTCCGGATCATGCGCAATTTGCCACAGCGACATGACCGACGATTCGGGCGCCGACGTGTCCATCGATACCTACTGGCGCGCTACGATGATGGCCAACGCGGCGCGCGATCCGTATTGGCAGGCAACCGTGCGAAATGAAGGGCTTATATATCCGGATCTCCAGGGAGCCATCGAGCAAAAGTGCGCCGCTTGCCACATGCCAATGGCGGAGCGAACGGCTGTAGCTTCAGGGGACCCGGTGGGTGTCTATGGCAACGGCTTCGTCGATCCCGGAAACGAGCAGCACGTGTTTGCGATGGACGGCGTATCCTGCACGCTCTGCCACCAGATCACTTCTGCTGGACTTGGATTGCCCGGCAGCTACAGCGGCGGATTCGTGATCGATACCGAGGTGCCACAGGGGGAGCGGCTGATCTACGGACCGTATACCATGGCGCAAGATGAGGCAGAGTTGATGCAGAGCATCTCGGGCTTCGTACCGGTACAGAGCGCACACCTGTCGCGTTCTGCCCTGTGCGCAACCTGCCACACGCTCTACACACCGACTGTCGACACCTCGGGTAGCATCGTCGGTGATTTCCCCGAGCAGATGACGTTCGTGGAGTGGTACTACAGCGGCTACCGCAATATCGCCAGTTGCCAATCTTGCCACATGCCGGAAGCAGTAGGCGGCGTCCGCATTTCCACAACCAGCACGACCCTGCGCGGCCCATTCTCGCAGCACTCGTTCGTGGGCGGCAATGCCTACGTGCTCGAGCTGCTGAAGACCTTTCCGGAAGAACTTGCGGTTACGGCATCAAGTCAGGATTTCGAGGGTTCGATCGCTCGCACGCTGGATCAACTGCAGAATGAAACTGCCAGTATGACGCTGGACGATGTTAGCTACTATGATGGCAGCATGTATGTTGATATAAGCATTGAGAATCTGGCAGGACACAAGTTCCCCACGGGGTTTCCTTCCCGGCGGGCCTGGCTGCACTTCACGGTGCAAGACGCAAACGGGGTGACAATCTTCGAATCGGGAGCCTACAACGCGGACGGTTCGATCGTAGGCAATGACAACGACGCCGATCCGCAGGCGTTCGAACCACATTACGAGATCATCGGCACAGAGGACAAGGTCCAGATCTATGAGGCCATCCTGCGTGATACCGAGCGCCAGGTGACGACTTGGTTGTTGAGTGCCGCGAGCTATGTCAAGGACAACCGCTTGATGCCCTGGCGATCTGAGAAGACGGCGCCCTGGGAAGACATCGTCGTCATGGGAGATGCTTTCGATGACGAGGATTTTCAAGGCGGCGGCGACAGCATCCAGTACATCGTAAGCATCGGAGGAGCCCAAGGCCCGTTCACCATCACGGTCGAGCTTCTGTACCAATCGATCGGCTTCCGTTGGGCCGAGAACATGCGTGGCACCGGAGCCGAGGAGGTCGACCGCTTCCTTCGCTACTACGACTCGGTTCCCAACCTGCCTGTTTTGGTGGCGAGCGTTACCTCCACCGTAGAGGATTAATTCTCACATCTGCAGCATCAGACAACCCAATTCCTGAGTTCATAAAGGATGTCCAAAGTTGGCGGTACCCCGCAGTCGGCATGCGATATTGACCAGCGTCAGAAATATGCGAACGCCGCTGTGCCCACCACAAACATGACCTCTCCATCGAGAGTCAATGCATGCGTCTTGATGGACTACCGGCCCTAGCCTTCATTAATGTTGTCATTCTGAGAATCTCGGCCTTCGTCATCAATGGACACTGCCTGTGGGAATCGAGATCCTTCGCCGTTCGTCCCTGAAGCTCTTACAGGGATCGCGCAGACCGCTCCTCAGGATTACAAACAAGAACACCTGATGCACGGGCGCCGGCCATGGCAGCCTCCCTTATCGGCATCGGTCCATTGTAGAGACGCACAGCTGCCTGGCCCGAGCCCTATTCGGGGTGCGTCTCTACGGATTCGGTCATAAAGGTCTTGAATCAAGGATGATCAAGGAAGCGCTGGAGGACCCATCATCGTAGGCTTAACACCAATGGTGGTCTCCCCCGAAAGCGGCATGTGATATTGACCTATGGTTGATACCATGGCACGCCGCTGTTTCCAACGCAAACATGGCCCCTCCATCGAGAGTTGTAGAGACGTTGCGCGCAACGTCTCTACGTTTTCTTGGCAGGAAGGTCAAGATCTCGATTGGTGTGGATATCCCCTCAGTTTCTCACTCTCTGGAGTCGCCATGCATTGAATCATCTCCTAATTTAGCTCCTCACCGGTGGGATTGGTTGGGACCTGCCTTGAGGGACGTCGCGAGACGATCAGTAGGGGACGGAACGCCAGCCGAAGGCACGTGGACGAAGACGCGCTCAAGCCGCGATGACGAAGGCGCCCAGGTGGAATCCTATATGAATAAGCTCTGAATGATGGCTACGGGAATTCGTGAAAACGCGCTACGCCTCGTCGTCGGCAAAGCGCATGCTGTAGAGGCGGAAATATGGCCCGCGCTTGGCGAGCAGATCGGCATGACTTCCCTGCTCCACGATGCGCCCCTCTTCGAGCACGACGATCAGGTCGGCGTTGATGACGGTAGAGAGGCGATGTGCGATGACGAAAGCCGTGCGACCTTGGAGCAGGCGTTCGAGGGCGCGTTGGATCTGATGCTCGGTCTGCGTATCCACGCTGGACGTGGCCTCATCGAGGATCAGGATGCGCGGATCGGCGAGCAGGGCGCGGGCGAAGGACACGAGCTGGCGCTGGCCAACGGAGAGCATCACGCCGCCCTCCTCGACGGCGGTATCCATTCCATAGCGCATTTGAGAGATGAACTGATCGGCGCCTACTGTACGCGCCGCGGCTTCGATGGCCTCATCCTCGGCGTCCAGGCGTCCGAAGGCTATATTCTCGCCTACTGAGCCGGAGAACAAGAACGGATCCTGCAGAACGATCCCCATCTGACTGCGCAAGCTGGCTTGCTGCACCTGGCGCAGGTCGTGCCCGTCGACGAACACGTGCCCTTCGACAGGATCGTGGAAGCGCGCCAGCAGCTTGACCAGCGTGGTCTTGCCGGCTCCCGTGCGTCCCACGAGCGCCACGGTCGTGCCGGGCTGGATGTGAAGGTCGATGTTCTCCAGCACGGGGCGATCATCGTCGGGGTAGGGATAGGAAACGTTATTGAAGACGACCTCGCCGCGGATGGTTGGCAGTTCAAGGGCTTGCGGCGCGTCCTCGACCTCCTTGGGGGTCTCCAGCAGGTTGATGATGCGTTCGCCGCCGGCCATGGTGGACTGGAAGGTGTCGTAGCGGCGGCTGAGGTCACGGATGGGATTGAAGAAGCGTTCGATATAAAGCACGAACGCCACCAAGATGCCCGGGGTGATACGCTCGCCGAGCACCGCTGCGCCGCCCAGCCAAACGACCACCGCTGTAGCAAGCGTGCCCAGAAGGTCGATCGAGGGGAAGAAGACCGAAGCCAGACGTGCCGCGCGCAGATTGGTCTTCAGGTTGTTGTCGTTGACCACGTCTTTGAAGTTGCCCAGGTTGGTATCTTGGCGGGCGAAGGCTTGCACCACACGGACACCGTTGATGTTCTCGGCCAGCACCGAATTGACCCAACTGATGGCAGCGCGAACTTGCCGGTAGTTCTCGCGCGCCCTACGACGGAAGGCAATCGTCACCAGCACCATCAGAGGGATGACGGTGAAGGTGAGCAGTGAGAGGCGCAGGTTCATCGTCAGCATTACGGCCACGATGGCCACCAGGGTGAAGACATCGCGCGCGATGGCAAGCATGGCCCAGGTGACGAATTCGCGCAGCACGCCCACATCGTTGATCACACGCACGATCACGCGCCCGACACTGAAGTGGCTGAAGAAGTTCAATGAGAGTTCCTGCAGGTGTCCGAAGAGGCGGCGGCGCAGATCGTAGATGATCGATTGCCCCACGCGCGCCATCACGTTGAGGCGCAAGTACGTCACACCCCATTGCGCCAGCATGGCGAACAGGTAGATCAAGAGGGCGTCTCGTAGGACAGGCAACGAGCCCTGGGCGACGCCCGAGTCGAGCGCGACTTTCACCAAGTAAGGGCCGGCGACGGCCGCGCCAGAGCCAATGAGCATGAGCACCAGCGCAAACAGCATCTGACGCCAATAGGGCCGTATGAACGATACGAGTTCACGAGCTACGCGCGAGTCGTAGCCCTTGGCATAAACCTCGTCGAGTTGAGGGGCTGTGGCGGTCATGATGGCTTCTCGCTCATCTGCGCTTCGAGGGCGTCGATCTCCGCTTGGAAGCGTTCCTGGTCGCGGAACTGCATTTCGTAGATCTCGCGATACAGACCATCTTGTTCAATCAGGTCGGCGTGGGTGCCTTTCTCGACGATTCGCCCCTGCTCCATGACCAGGATCAGATCAGCTCGGCGGATCGTGGAAAGGCGTTGGGCGATCACAAAGGTGGTGCGTCCTTGCATGAGGCGTTCCAGCGCTCGCTGGATGAGGTACTCGGTGTGTGTGTCGACGCTGGAGGTCGAGTCGTCCAGGATCAGGATGCGGGGATCCAAAACCAAGGCGCGGGCAATGGCGGCGCGCTGCCGCTGTCCGCCCGATAGCGTCACCCCGCGCTCACCGACCACGGTTTCGAATTCGTCAGGGAGTTCAAGGATGAATTCATGGGCCTGCGCGGCCTTCGCCGCGGCGACGATCTCCTCCTCGCCGGCATCCGGTCTCCCGTAGGCGATGTTCTCAGAAATCGTGGTGGAGAAGAGCAGCGAGGTTTGCAGCACGATGCCAATCTGGCGGCGCAAGGATGTCAGATCCGCCTGGCGGACATCGTAGTCGTCGACAAACACGCACCCCTGTGTGGCATCATAGAATCGGGGGATCATGTTTACCAGCGAAGTCTTCCCCGATCCGGTCGCGCCTATCAAGGCCACGATCTGATTAGGTTCGACGGTCAGATCGATTTCGCGCAAGGCGTAGCGCTCTTCGCCTTCGTAGCGGAAGGAAAGGTCTTTGAATTCCACTCGGCCGGAGAGATCCGGCAGATCGATGGCATCTGGAGGATTGCGAATATCGGGCTGCTTGTCGAGGATTTCGATTGTTCGCTGCACGCCGGCAGAGGCTTCCCCGGCCGAGTTGACCAGCCAGCCCATGATGTGCAGCGGCTCGGCCAGGAGCAGCATATAGCTGTTGAAGGCCACCAACTCGCCGAGGGTCAACTCACCCCGGCTCACCATACCGCCGCCGAACCACAGGATCAAGATCGTGGCAAAGGCGATCAGGAAATGGGAGGTGGGCATAATCTTGGCGAATTCGTTGATCACCGTCAGCCGGGCGCTGAACAACTCGCGGTTGATCCTGTCAAAGCGCTGGGCTTCGTAGGGCTCGCGCGAGAAGGCCCGCACGACCTGTGCTCCGCTGACATTCTCCTGCAGTCGGACGGAAAGCTCGCCCAGCGCGTTCTCGACGCTGAGGAAGAAGCGGCTGATGCGCTGGCCAAAGCGCGTGGTGATAACGATAAGGGGCAGCATGGGAAGCAAGGCCACGGTTGCCAACACGGCATTATCCATGTAGAGCAACGTGACGATACCTATCACCAGCATCGCGACGCGCGCCAACTCGGGCAGGCCGCTTCCGGTGAAGCGCTCGATGGCGCGCACGTCCTCAATGGAGCGGCTGATCAGCTGGCCGCTCTGCGTTCGATCGTGAAAGGTGAACGGTAGATGCTGGATGTGATCGTAGAGCCGGTTGCGCAGATCGTAGGAGACGTTGTGGGAGACCCACTCGGTGAGATAGCGCTGGCCGTAGGCCAGGATCGAGCGCAATATGCCCAAACCCAGGATCGCGAGTGCGGCGAAGAGGATGAAGCGTAGATCCACGTTCGCCAAGCCGACGTCGATCACCTGGCGGATGATGTACGGGAAGACCAAGCTGATGGCGGTCATGCCCAATAGCAACATTGCGGAGAACACGACACGTCGCCAATATGGACGTATGAATTCACGGAGTCGCCACAGCGATCTCATGGTCCGTAGCTCCACTTTCGAGGAAGGATCATGACAGACTTTCCCGTTTCGTGGCGCGGGGTCGGCACCCGCAAGCGGAGCGAACGCCGTGTATGCGGTTGGCGTTCGCACGGAGGCTACAGAACGTTGTCAAATGGAGCGGATACCCAGTATATCAAACCTGCGTTTTTTCGCGTGGGAAGAATGCGCGAGCTGGGCAGTGGCCGCAGCTCGCAGGATTGTTCGCCGAATTGCACCCAGCATCGATGTAGGGAGATTGCACATGTGTGCCGGATTTAGGAAGAACAGTCCGGGTTAGCGCTTATCAAGCGGGATGTAGTCCCTGGGTGGGGAACCGGTGTAGATCTGGCGCGGTCTGGCAATGCGTTGTTCAGGATCGGTGAGCAGTTCCTGCCACTGCGCCAGCCAACCCGCCGTGCGTCCGATGGCGAATAGCAATGTGAACATCTCAACCGGCAAGCCCAGGGCCTGATAGATGATCCCCGAATAGAAATCGACGTTGGGATAAAGCCGGCGCGAGACGAAGTAGTCATCCTCGAGGGCGATGCGTTCGAGTTCAAGGGCGATATCCAGCAAGGGGCTGGGCCCCGTGACCTTGAATACCTCGTCGGCAACTTGCTTGATGATGCGCGCGCGGGGATCGTAGTTCTTGTACACGCGGTGACCGAAGCCCATCAGGCGAAACTCACCCGCCTTCACACGCTCCACGTATGCCGGTACATTCCGCTTGTCTTCGATCTTCTCAAGCATCCGCACCACGGCTTCGTTCGCGCCGCCGTGCAAGGGGCCGTATAGCGCTGCCCCAGCTCCGGCCAGCGCGCCGTACGGATCGGACTTGCTGGAGGCGATCCCCCGCATGACGTTCGTGCTGCAGTTCTGCTCATGATCGGCGTGCAGGATGAACAACACGTCGAGCGCCTTTTCGAGCGCCGGCTCCACCTTGTATGGGCGGTCTGGATCTTTGAAGAGCATCTGCAGCAGATTGGCAGTGTAGCTTAGCTCGCTATCCGGACGCACGAAAGGAAGATCAGCCATGTTGCGGTAGGCGTAGGCAGCGATCGTAGGCACCGTGGCGGTTAAGTGACATACCTGCTGCATTCGCACTTCAGGATCGTCCACGTTGCGCGCTTCGGGGAAGAAAGTCCCCATTGCCGCGATCATGCTGATGAATACGCCCATCGGATGGGCATCCGCAGGAAAGGCGCGCAGCATGGTTTCGACTTCCTGCGGCAAAACGGAACACCGGCCGATCTCGGATTCAAAGACTTCGAGTTCGCTGCGAGTTGGCAGCTCGCCGAACATGATCAGGTAGGCCACTTCGAGGTACTTGCTCTTCTCGGCAAGCTCCTCGATCGAATAGCCGCGATGGCAGAGCAGGCCGGCCTCGCCATCCACCATCGTGATGGCGCTCTTGGTGGCCGCGGTATTCACGAAGGAGGGATCGTAGCTCATCATGCCCTGCTCATCCTCGGAGATCTTGATCTGGCGCAGGTCCACGGCCTTGAGCGCGCCCAGCTCGAGGTCAAGGTCATAGCTCTTTCCAGTGCGATTATCTGTAATGGTCAAATCCCGCTTTGTCATGCTTTCTCCCTTATCATCCCTGGAGTCGATAGATGTGAATTATATCCATGCCCGGTGAGGAGCATCGATGATTGGTTGGATTCTATTGCCCGATCATACGAATCTCGTTAGCACAATTGGCACGCGGAGGAGTTTCAGGGGGCGGCAATACGCTCGCGCAATGGGCCGAAATATCGAGTCTAGGGTCCGAGTGGATAAGGGATGAAAGTTCGACAAGTAACACAGGAGCCGCCTCCTGCAAGGCTGCGCAGGGTAGAAGCAAAGCATAGGGAGCGGATCGCACGCGCAGAGTCAGGAGGGGAGTTCGGCGTATTCCTCCTTCTTCCGCCACGTAAAATGCTAAAGACTAACAGCGCGGTAAGGCCGATAAGGACAATGATCGTTAAATGCTGGGGGGTTAATCCAGGGAATAATGCGAAGATGACCATGGAGAGTGCGATCACGAATGCGTAAGCGGCGAGCTCAAGGAGAACTCCTTTGCACATCGGACGCCTCCTTTGAATGGCGGCGGTTCGATATCAACCTTGGAGAGTCAGGCTGCTCCTAAGACGGCTTGCGCGCAACGATCATGGCCGAGAAGGGAATCCCAAGTTCGATCTCGCTGAGCGGCGCATCATTGACGCTCTTCAACTCAGCATCGGCAAAGCCTGCCGAATTCAAGGTCCCCAGGTATTCGTCGACAGTGGGCGCACCGGCGACGCATGCTGCCCAGCTATCGGCGAGCTCGCGGAACTGGGGTCGCATCTCTCCTCGGATTACGATGTCGGAGACCACAAACCGCCCGCCGGGCCGAAGCACACGGAAGGCCTCGCGCAAGACGGCGGGTTTATCCGGAGAAAGGTTGATCACGCAGTTGGAGATAACGACATCCACGCTCTGATCTTCCGCCGGGATCTCTTCAATCAATCCGCGGCGGAACTCAACGTTCTCAAAGCCGAGCTTGGCAGCAACTTCGGCGGCATGGTCGAGCATCGCATCGGTCATGTCGACACCAATCACACGCCCCTCGGCCCCCACGAGCTTAGCCGCCATGAAGCAGTCCAATCCCCCTCCCGAGCCCAGATCCAACACGACCTCACCGGGCTGAAGATCCGCAGCCGAGATCGGATCACCGCAACCCAATGAGAAACCGGCAACCTCCTTGGGGATCTCCGTCATCAATTCCGACGGGTAACTTGGGCCGTAGCCACAGTCCGACGGCTCGCAACAGGATGCCGGCTGTTGCTCAGCCAGATTGCCGTAGTAGCGCCTTACCTCTTCTCGTATCTGCTCATCTTGTTTGGTCATTGTCGATCTCCCCATCAGTGTATTAGTGCTTGTGGATTTGATGTGCCTCTATGCCAGTTTCCTTATTGAGGTTCGATTGTAGCCCAATTGGATGGGCGCGTGATCCTCAATTTGCCTGACGATCGTCGCTCGGGGAGCCATGGTCTCCCCGAGGCGAGCAGTTTATCGCCATGCTCAGGGCAGCGGACACGCGCCCTCACAGCAGCGAGCGACCGGGCGCAACGTCCAGCGTGGTAAAGCGGATCCTGTCGAATGCATCGTGTGGCCTCCTTTCTTCTGGTTTTGATAGATGATCTTCGATGAATTGGACCAAAAAAAGAGAGTGACGACTGAGAATCTACTCGGCCGTAGCAATGTCCGGCGCATAACGTTCCATCATCTTCCCGCAGCAGAACGCCACACGTTCTTGGTTCAGCCGGTAGAAGGTCTGCCTTCCGCGACGGCGCACGCCCACCAAACCGGCCTCCCGAAGCACAGCAAGATGATGCGAAACGGTGGGCTGGGTGACATCCAGCGCGTTGACGATCTCCTTTACCGAGAGCCAGTCACAGCAGCAAAGGCGCATGATCTCCTGGCGCGTCTCGTCGGCCAGGGCGCGGGCGAAGGTAATCGGATCGGTGGGAACATCACTCTCGTAATTCATAGATAGCCATCTATCAATCACAAGGATACCACGAATAGGCTGGCTGTCAAGATCCTTGCCCCATGGGGTTACAATCTCATCCGAAGGAAGCCCATCATGACAGCTGAGCTATCCAAGGCCCAATTGGAGCAATACCGCAGACACCAGTATCGTCATGCGCCGGATCGCCAAGTGATCACCAAGGAGCAGGCGATTGCCTTTGTTGAGGAGCGGGGCTTCGTCTACTTCTGGCCGATCAAGGGCGTGCTGATGCCGAGCTTGTGGCAGGCCGTTGCTGGTGACCGGTCGGTGGCATCCGAGCATGACGATCCGGGGCATGTCACCTGGGGATGGAAGGATTCCCTGCTGGGTGAGCGCGCCTGGTATTACGCCAAGGTTCTGCGCAAGCGAGCCACGATCATTTCCCTTGATATAGCGCCCTATTTCTATGCTTTGAGCGAGAACTACGGCTCGCCTGAAGAGGACTATCTGCTGCAGTACGAGCAGGGACGCATGACGCAGGAAGCGAAGAGCGTCTACGAGGCTTTACTGCACCAAGGGCCCTTGGACACCATTGCCTTGCGCAAGGCCTCGCGTCTGAGCGCGCG
>DAOVIK010000162.1 GCA_030673735.1 Anaerolineae bacterium | reverse complement strand
TTCGAGGCTATCGAACTCTTGCACTGGCAGGCTTCTTCGCTGCCATGGCGATCAACACGAAGTACACCGCGATCGGTGCTCTCATGGGCTTGATCGTCGTTGCGTTTATCGAACGCCGATCGTGGCGAGGGCTGGTCATGTTCATCGCGGCGGTCGTGGTTTCGATCTTGCCCTATGTGCTGAAGAATCTCATTCTCACAGGCAATCCTATCTATCCTTTCTTCTTGGCCGGAAAGCTCTGGGACGGCCATCGTGCCTTTTGGTACAGCCGAGGCGGAACCGGCTTGAGCTTCATCCAGATGCTACTAGCTCCGTGGGAAGCGACGATCTTCGGCATCGAGGGCGGCGTTGTAGCGGGCTATCCGCCGTACAGCGCCACCATCGGTCCTGCGCTGCTTGCCATCTTGCCGCTTGCCGCGCTGCGGTTCAAGGATAGAAACGAGAGAGCCAGGCGCCTCATGCGATCGATGGCCGTGGTGTGTGCCATTGGAACTGTCGTGTGGTTGGGCCAAATGGCATTTTCAGTGTTGATGGTGCAAACGCGACTGCTCTTCCCAATCCTTCCGATGATCGTTATCTTGGCGGCTGCAGGCTTCGATGGATTGGCCAAGAGGGGCAGGCTGTCCGATCTGGCTCGCTTGGCGTTTGGGACGCTTATCGGCCTCATGCTTGCGTTAGGCGTCTTGGAGGCAGGTGCCGCATTCGTGGACGCTTCTCCCGCAAGCGTCATGCTTGGCTTGCAGACCGAATCCGAGTACCTGGCAGAGCGTCTTGGGGAATATGCATATGCGATGGCCGAAGTGAATCAGCTTCCTGAGGGTTCTCAGGTGAGATTCCTTTGGGAGCCGAGAAGCTACTATTGTGCGCGCCATTTGGACTGTGAACCGGACGCATTGCTGGATCGATGGTGGCATACCTGGCAACACGAAACGGACGTGGCCCAGATCGCTGAGTCCTGGTTTGACGAAGGCGTATCGCATGTCTTGATCTTCCATACAGGCAGCCAAGCAGTACGTGACGAGGGATTCGATCCTCTGACGGAAGAAACCTGGGATGGATTAGCAGCTTTCGTCGACGCGCACCTTTTCAAGCTAACGGTGCGCGAGGGGGGCTATGCGCTCTACGCATTAGTGAGGTGAGGGATCGCTGCGAATTCAGCGGATCCTCGTATGATGGGGTGGGGGTTCGTGTTGCTTTGGGTTGAATGAGCCAAACGCAAAATGCCGGATTCAATCAGACGAATACTCAAAGAGCCTTTGATCCTGATACTACTGGCGGCCTTGATCGTGCGTTTGCCCGGCTTGGCGACCAAGCCGCTTTGGTACGATGAGGCTTTTGCCGTTCTCTTCTCATCCTCGGGTCCCTCTGCAATGGCCTATGGCACCCTCACCCAGGAGGCCGGCGTCGCCGCCGATATCCATCCTCTCGGCTATTACAGCTTGCTTTGGCTGTGGATGAAGGTCGTTGGAACATCGCCTGCAGCCGTGCGATCGCTATCGCTGCTTCTTGGCCTGGGGATCGTTGCACTCGGCTATCAGTTGGCCTCGAAGCTCTTCGGAAGAAGAGTCGCTGCGTTAGCGGGATGCCTTCTGGCGTTTTCTCCATTCCAGGTGCACTACGCGCAGGAAGCCCGCATGTATGCCTTGCTGACGCTGATTTTGCTTGGCGCCACACTGGCATATTGGCAGGCGCTGCAGGGAGGGAGGAGGTGGCCTTGGGTGCTGTTCGCCGTGCTGGCAGCCGCGGGAATGTATGTGCACAATCTTGCGGCCCTGTATTTGGTTTGCCTCGCTCTTACGGCGCTATTCCTGAGTCGCTGGAGGGCGCTTGGCATGACGGCGCTATCCGGATTGGCAGCGATTGTGCTGTATCTACCATGGCTCGTGCGCGTACCGAGCCAACTAGCGCGCTTGCGTTGGGCATATTGGGTTTCACAGCCGGGCCTGTCGGAGCTTGTGCGCACCCTGCTAGTTTACGTCACTGGTCTGCCGCTGCCCGATTGGGCGCTGCCGCTGGCGTTGTTCCTGGCGGTATTAATCACGCTGACTGCGGTGTGGGCCACGTTGCGAGCGTTGCGCCGGGTGAAGCGCAGCGGACGGCGTGCAGCGTGGCTGCTAGGCTTGTCTACCGGTCCGGTGCTGCTGATGTTCATCGTCTCCCAGTGGCAATCCGTGTATCTTGACCGGGCGATGCTCCCCGCAGGCGCCATATTTGTGATTTGGCTAGCTTGGTCATTTGGCTCTCCGATTCTTCCTCCGATCGCCCGGCGGGGTGCGTTACTAGCTCTGGGTGGCGCTTTCATCGTTGGGCTGGTTTCGTTCTATTCCTATCGGGGATTTCCGTATGCTCCTTTAGGAGAAGCAAATGCATATCTCCACGAGTGGGCGGCTGTGGACGAGGTTGTGTTGCATAGCAACAAGATAACCGCTATCCCTGCGGCTTATTACGATCCTTCCATTGACCACCGTTATCTAGCAGATCCAGAAGGAACCGGATCAGATACCCTTGCTCCTGCGACGCAGGAGGTTCTGGGACTGATGGCGGAAGACGATGCAGCAAGCGCGGTCGGCAACGCTCCAGGCGTATGGTTCGTCATCTTCCCGCGCGAGATCGAAGATTATCTATCGCTGGGCGTGGGAGGAGAGCATCCCGCCTTGGCTTGGCTGCAAGCAGAGTTTGAATTGGAAGTAGTGAGTCATTTTGGGGAACTTGATGTCTACCATTTTATGCGCTGAGCATCTTCCCATCGCAAAGGAGAGCCCATGAGCCGTCGGCGGTGGCTCATCCTCTTCGCGTTGGGCTTGAGTGTTGCGATCCTGGCCGCCATCTGGGTGCAGGCGCCCGGCTACATGGATGCCGATTACTACTTCGCCACCGGACAGGAGCTTGCCTCCGGCCGGGGCTTCGTGGAGCCATTCATCTGGAATTACCTCGATGATCCCGACGGCCTGCCCCATCCCTCGCATCTGTATTGGATGCCGTTGGCGACGATCGTTGCGGCAGCCCCGATGAGTCTGCTGGGGATTGGCTTTCGTGCCTCGCAGATTCCATTTGTGCTATTGGCCGCTTCATTGCCTCTGCTCGCAGCGCGCGTGGCTCTTCACCTGGGATTGGGGCAACGCAAGGCTTGGCTCGCCGGGCTGCTGGCCTGCACATCCGGCTTTTATTTGCCTTACTTCGTGACCACGGAAACCTTCTCACTCTATGCGATTCTGGGGGGCCTTGCACTCTTGTCAATGGCTGTGGCTGCAGACCGGCCACTAGCGATCCGGTGGCTGATTGTGGGCGCGCTGGTGGGGCTGGCGCACATGACGCGCGCTGACGGCATGGTGCTGCTGGCTCCGGCCATGCTGGCGGTGTGGTATAGCGGCCGCAGGAGGGTATTCGCTGCAGGGCAGGTGCTCGCGGCATATGCTCTTGTCATGGCGCCCTGGTGGGGGCGAAACCTGATGCTGTTTGGATCTCTCTTCGCCCCGGGCGCAAGCAAAGCGCTTTGGCTCGTCAGCTACGATGAACTGTACTCATACCCGGCCTCGATTCTTTCTCCTCAGCATTGGTTGGATGCTGGTTTGCCGGCGCTATTGCAGGTGCGACTGCAAGCTCTCGCGACCAATTTGCAGAGCCTGCTGGCAGTGAATGGGATTGTGTTCTTGGCGCCTCTGATGATTGTTGGCGCGATTCGGTGTTGGAAGCGGTCGCTTGTGCGTCTGGCGGTTCTGTATCTAGGGCTGCTGTTCGTGCTGATGACCTTTGTCTTGCCGCAGGTCGGCGCCCGCGGTGGCTTCTTTCATTCCAGTGCGGCGTTGATGCCGGTGCTTTGGGGGCTGGCCGCACAAGGGCTTGAAGTTGCTGTGGAATGGGTGGGGAAAAGGCGGAATTGGCGTCTTCAGCAATCCAAGGACTTCTTCGGTGTCGGTGCAGTTCTGCTTGGAGCTTCATTGACGATATTCTTGTACTGGAACCGCGTGATCGGGCCGGACTTCTCCCGGCCTTCTTGGGGCGCGTCGCAAGTCGTTTATCAGGATGTTGGAAACCGCCTGCAAGATCTTGATCCGGACGTGAATGTCGTGGCCGTGAACAATCCACCGGGCTTTTATCTCGCTACCGGTCTGCAGGCCATCGTCATCCCCGATGGACCGCCTGAAACGTTGCATCAAATAGTCGAACGCTACAACGCTGACTGGATCGTACTCGAAGAAAACCATCCGCAAGAGATTAGCAACCTGTACACACAGCCCATCGATCTTGCTTGGCTCGAGTCGGTTGAAACGATCTTCGACAGCGATGGTCCGGCCATACACCTCCTGCGCGTTCAGACTAGCGAGGTGCGACCATGAAAGCCTGGAGGGGCTCGATATGGCTGCGAGTGGGCATCGTATCGGCCGTGGTCATCTCGGTTGGCTTCTATCTGTGGATGAGCTGGCGTACATTGGATCTCGGATTCCCGCTGGATGACGCTTGGATCCATCAGAGCTATGCTCGCAACTTGGCGCAGAGAGGGGAGTGGGCATTCTTGCCGGGCCGTCCCAGCGCCGGTTCGACGGCGCCGCTATGGTCGGCATCCTTGGCGATCGGGCACCTCCTGGGCTTGGATCCCAGGTCATGGGCCTATGTGTTGGGCGCGATATGCTTGCTGGCTACGTCATGGCTTTGCGGCCGCTGGGTCGAAGAGCGCCTCGGTCGAGACGGAGCATGGTTATCAGCAGTCGGTTTGCTCTTTGCTTTCGAGTGGCACATGGTGTGGGCGGCAGTCTCGGCACTGGAAGTCCTCGCGCTTGGGTTGTTGGCGGTGGTGATTCTCTGGGCGCTCGAGAAGCGGACATGGTCTCCTCCGGTTTT
>DAOVIK010000296.1 GCA_030673735.1 Anaerolineae bacterium | reverse complement strand
GCGCGCGAGATTGCTCGACGCTTCAACCGCCTATATGGAGAAGTCTTTCCCATCCCACGCGGCTTGATCGGCGATGAATTGGTGGGCATCGATGGGCAATCCAAGATGAGCAAGTCGCTTGACAACATGATATACCTTTCCGACGATGCACAGATCGTTGCGGAGAAGGTAAAGCGCATGTACACAGATCCGCAACGTGTTCGTGCGGATATCCCCGGCCGCGTAGAGGGAAACCCGGTCTTCATCTACCACGATGCCTTCAATCCTGATCACGAGCTTGTTGCCTCTTTAAAGGAACGTTACCAGCAGGGTACAGTGGGCGATGTTGAAGTCAAGCAGCATCTGGAACAGGCATTGAACGACTTCCTGGATCCTATTCGAGAGAAGCGTGCCGAACTTGAAGCTCAGCCGCATTTGGTCGAGGAGATCCTGGTGAGAGGTACTGCGCGGATGCGAACGGAAGCTCAATGCACGATGGACATGGTACGTGATGCCATGGGAATGTACCGCTTGCCGTTATGAACCGATCAGGGGATGTTTGACCCTCTTCTCCCAAGGGAGGACGCCGTCAACGATCCCCAGCCTTTAGAGCCTTGAAGGCGGCTGGTGTATAATCTCATCCAGACTGACTTTTCACACACTATCCAGGATGGGAGATGACTGAAAAGCGACTGCGAATCCTGATCGCCAAGCCCGGTTTGGACGGTCACGATCGAGGTGCCAAAGTGATCGCGCGCGCCCTGCGCGACGCCGGCATGGAAGTGATCTACACCGGCCTGCGCCAGACCCCGGAGATGATCGCCGAAGCGGCGCTGCAGGAAGACGTGAACGCCGTGGGTTTGTCGATTCTTTCAGGAGCGCACATGGCGCTCGTGCCACGTGTGCTGGAGCTCTTATCTAAACAGGGACAAGGAAACGTGCCCGTGTTGATCGGGGGCATTATCCCGGACGAGGATATCTCCCAGCTTGAGAAGCTGGGCGTCAAAGGGATCTTCGGGCCGGGTACGAACACCCACCACGTCGTTGAGTCTGTCAGGCAGGCCGTAGAGGCAGCCGACGTCGCTCAGGATTGAGAGACGCTCGGGCATGGAATCTGTGAAGCAAATCCTGAAAGGGGATCGACTGGCGCTGGCTCGCCTGTTGACCAAGGTCGAGAACGAGGAACCATCCGGCTTCGAGGCGTTGTCTGCTCTCTATCCTCATACAGGAGGAGCGCATCGCATCGGAATCACCGGGGCGCCCGGAACGGGCAAGTCGTCGCTCGTAAACCGTCTGGCTCTTCACCTGCGAAGCAGTGGATGGTCGGAACAGGCAAAAGCCAAGAGCCTGAAGATCGCCATTGTAGCCGTGGATCCGAGCAGCCCTTTCACAGGAGGAGCCTTCCTGGGTGATCGGATCCGTATGCGCGACATCTTCGGGGATCCGGGGATTTTCATTCGTAGCATGGCTACCCGCGGTGCGCTGGGCGGCCTCGCACGAGCTACCGCAGACATGGTCGATGTCCTGGACGCAGCCGGATTCGAAGCAATCTTCATCGAAACCGTCGGCGCAGGGCAGGCCGAAGTCGATGTGGCGCGCATGGCTCATACGGTGGTCGTAGTCGGCGCTCCGGGATTAGGCGATGACGTGCAGGCGATAAAGGCCGGGATACTTGAGATAGCCGATATTCTGGTTGTGAACAAGGCTGATCTGCCCGGTGCCGAGAACACTCTGCGGTCGCTGCGTCTGGTGTTGGAGCTTGCCAGTCCTCCAGATCGTCAACCTCCCTCGGAGATCGAGGAGACGAAAGGAGAGGAAGCAGCGGCCGCAAATTGGTCGCCTCCCGTGCTGCCAACGGTGGCAACCAGTGGGGATGGGGTTGCCGAGCGTATCCAGTCTATACATGATCATTATCAGCATCTGCAGCAATCGGGTGGACTTGCAGCTCGCGAGCGCGCGCGCGTGCGTTCGGAGATGGAAGGCCTGCTGCGTGAGAGCTTGATGGAAGGCTTCTTGGAACAACAATCAGAGGGCAGTTTTGAGTCAGCGGTGGAATCGGTGTTGAACAAGAAGAAGGCTCCGCGTCAAGCCGTTCGTGAACTGGTTGAAGGGAAGCAGAAGTGATTTACGGAGATAACATCCGGCTGCGAGCAATCGAACGAACGGATCTGGAGCGTTACGTAGATTGGTTCAACGATCCAGAAGTGACCCAGCATCTTATGCGGCATCTGCCGTTGAGCTTGGCAGCTGAGGAGCAATGGTTCGATAACATGCAAAAGCAAGAAGAAGAGAGCCGCCCACTTGCGATCGAGGCAAAGGACGGCGACCAATGGGTGCATATCGGAGGAGCGGGTATCCACGACATCGATTGGCAGGCACGCAGAGGCGAGTTGGGAATCTCGATTGGCGACAAGCGCTACTGGAACAGAGGTTTTGGAACGGATAGCGTACGTGCGCTGCTGCGGCACGGCTTTGAGTGCTTGAATCTGCACCGTATCTTCTTGCGAGTATTCGAGGATAATGAAAGGGCGATCGCGGTTTACAAACGTCTTGGGTTCAAGGAGGAGGGTCGTCTGCGAGAGCATTCCTATCGTAGCGGAAGCTATCTTGACATGATCATCATGGGAATCCTGCGGTCGGAATGGGAGCAGACGACGGAGGTGAAGGCTTAGCATGGGCACAACGTTCGGCTATGGCGAGATCAAGTTGTATGCCGGCTCAGGCGGTCAGGACTTGGCAGAGGAAATCAGCGCCTACCTGGATGTCCCACTCAGCAGCTATGATCTGGTTGAATTTCCCAATCAGAACCTCTTTGTACGTTTGCACGGCAGCGTGAGGGGCCAGGATGTGTATCTGATTCAATCGCAAGGACCTCCTGTGCACCGCAACATCATGGAAATGCTGATCATGACCGATTGTCTCAAGCGGGATTCGGCT
>DAOVIK010000050.1 GCA_030673735.1 Anaerolineae bacterium | reverse complement strand
TTGCTTGCAATGGAACACATCGGCCTGAGCGGCGGGCGCCTCTACGCGGGATCGTGGTCAGAGTGGATCGCTGACCCCACTCGCCCGATCGCGGTCGGCGATCCTGATTCACCCGATCTTCCGGATCAGAGCGCGAATCCCAACTAGAACGGCATTGCACACCTGCGCGTTTTCCGTTTGGCGCAGAGCAATCAAACACTGAGGGTTCCCATGCCCACGTTGCACTTCGTGCCTCATACCCACTGGGATCGAGAGTGGTACCTGACGTTTGAGGTCACTCGCATGCGGTTGGTCCATCTTGTCGATCTCCTGCTTGGCATCTTCGAGCAAGAACCGCGCTTCAAACACTTCACGCTGGATGGCCAGACGATCATCCTCAATGACTACCTCGAAATCCGGCCCGATCGCGAGGAACAGATCAAGGAACATGTGCGGTCGGGTCGACTCTTGATCGGCCCCTGGTACGTCCTCCCGGATGAGTTCCTGGTAAGTCCCGAATCGCTCGTGCGCAATCTACTGCAAGGCGCCAAAGATAGCGCCCGTTTTGGCGACCGCATGAACACCGGCTACATGCCCGATCCATTTGGACACATCGGCCAGATGCCGCAGATTCTGCACGGCTTCGGCATCGAGATCGCCGCATTTCGTCGCGGCTTGTCGGACGAGCCCTGTGAGATCTGGTGGGAATCGCCGGATGGGTCGCGGGTTCTGACCGCGTACCTGCGTGACGGATACGACAACGCCTGCAGAGCACCTACTGAAGCGCAGCGTTTCGCCGAGTTCATCGCGGAGCGTCGTGACTCACTGCTGCCGCATACCGCCAGCGACCATCTGCTGCTGCTCAACGGCACCGATCATCAGGAGCCGCAGGTTGAGATGGCGTCCCTGATCGCGGATTACGCAGATGATGACGACAACTTGGTGTTCTCGACCTTGCCCGCCTACATTCATGCGCTCATCGAGGAAATCCATGCCAAGGAGCTTGATCTGCCCATCGTCCGCGGAGAATTGCGCGATCCCAAGCGCCACCATCTGCTGCCGGGCGTGCTATCCAGCCGCGTATGGATCAAGCAGCGCAACAACGAGTGCGAGACGCTCCTCGAACGCTGGGCCGAACCGTTTTCATCATGGGCAGAGATTCTTTGCGCGCAAGAACCGGACGAGGCGGTTTGGACCGGACTTCTGAGCGCGCCGCGCATACGCCAACCATCGGAGCTGCTGGATAACGCCTGGCGCCTGCTCATGCAGTGCCACCCTCATGATTCGATCTGCGGTTGTTCGATCGACCAGGTGCATGAAGAGATGCGAACCCGATTCGATCGCGTCGAACAGATCGGGGAAGAGATCACGCGCCAGAGTTTGACCTCGCTGGCAGATACCGTTGATACATCGTCCCTCAGCGCTGTTGGAGCAGAAGCCGCCCTGGTGGTCTTCAATCCCATCTCGGGACCACTTACCGATTTTGCCACCGCAGAACTCGAACTCCCCGCCGGGATAGATCCCTTCGAGATCGTCGATGAAGCTGGGAACGCGGTTCCCTTTCGCATCGCCGATCGCCAGGCTCGCCCGATGGCCGATCTGGAACTCGACGCTGATGGCCTGCGCGACATGCTGGCCATGGCCCAGGATGGTCAGGTGATGGGCGTCGCCATTCAGTCCGTGGCCGCATCCAAGCAAGATGATCAGGCCATGATCGACGTGGTTCTCTCCGAGATCGAAGAACCGGATCCGCAGACGCTTCAGGAAGGATGGAACGCCGTGCAGCGTCTTCTCGAGGACGACTCCATCGAGAGCTACCACCTGCAGGCGCGCTTCCCCACCATCGTGAGCGTGAAGATGCTGGCTTCGGACGTGCCCGCACATGGATACCGCTCCTTGGCGCTGCGGCCGGCTTCCAAGCCTTCTCCGGATCAGATCGAGAGAGCGGGCAACACAATCGAGAACGAACACCTTCGCTTGACCGTCGCCCACGACGGCACATTCACGCTGATGGATAAGGCGACGGGTTTGACCCTTCCGGGATTACTGCGGCTTAGCGATCAAGGGGACAGGGGAGACAGCTATACCTTCTGCCCGCTGGAAGGTGACGAGGCCATCGAGCAGCCGCACGTAACCCCCGTCATTCGACGCTTCGAAGACCCTCTCGGATTGTCGCTTGAAGTGGACTACGCCATGCGGCTTCCCATCGGCCTGTCGGATGACCGAGACGCCCGTTTGCCACAAAGCAGGCAGCTCCCCATCACCGTGCGCGCATCCCTGCTCAAGGGCGTGCCGCGCGCCGATGTGACCATCGAGCTGGATAACACGGTCGAAGACCATCGCCTGCGCGTCTTGATCCCTCTGCCCTTCCCGGTTGAAGAAGCCGACTTCGATGGCCATTTCGAAATCGTGCGCAGATCGACGGCCATCCAACCCAGAGAAGACGACTGGGCCGAGCAACCCGCGCTTGAGCGTCCGATGCGCCATTTCGTCGCCGCCGGCGATAGTGGTCAGGGTTTGATGGTAGCCTCGCGTGGCTTGCGCGAGGCCAGCGTCTCGGAGCAAGGTCTGATCGCCATCACGCTTCTGCGCTGTTTTGGCTGGCTCTCGCTTGATGATTTGGCTACACGCAATGGTGGCGCCGGACCGAAGCTGCCTGTGCCCGGCGGCCAATCCCCCGACATGCACACGTTCCATCTCAGTCTGATCCCCTACAGCGGCTCGATGTTCGATGCACGCGCCCAAGCCGAAGCCTTTCAATCCCGCATGCGCGCGGTTGCCAGCCAAATTCATCCGGGCAAGATCCCTCCCCAGGCATCACTGCTGTCCATCGATCCTCCGGAGCTTCATCTCTCTTGTGTGAAAACCGCCGAGGATGGCGATGGATTGATCGTCCGCATCGTCAACTTGAGCGGGGAATCCGCGCATGCCCATCTTCGAACGGTTCTGCCGCTCGCGGCGGCATGGCAGGTTCGCCTCGACGAAATGCCTCTCTCTGAGCTTCGCATCAAAGATGCGCATCAACTGCGAGCCAAGATTGGCCCGCACGAAATCCTTTCCCTCCGTCTGCAGTTCGATATCCGGGACTGAGACTTTCATCAGCTTGTCAACCATTTTGGATTCCACCCAGGACCGGGTGCACCGCAGCTTGAATTCGTCTTCGCTCACTTGTCCCGGTGTATTTCCGGGGCCCCGCGTAGACGGGGCCGATCGCCCCGCGAAGACGGGGTTGTCCACGCCCGAGCGTTTGATGCTCCGTCGTGGATCAACGACTCTCGCAGCCCCGGAGGATCCGTGCCTGGCAACGAGTTTCGATTCAATCTTCTGGGGAATGAAGGCCGCGCGATATCAATCGGTCTTCAAGCGGACCGCCATCAAGGCCGCCACCGCGGCGATGGCTGCGGTCGTCAGGAACACGGCGTCGAAGCCGACAAGATCCGCCTGCAGTCCGCTGATCAAGGTGCCCACCGCCCCACTGGCAAAGGTAAAGCCCAGCACTAAGCCCGATGCGGCGCCAACGCGTCTCGGCAGCATGCGCTGACCGAGCACGACGATGATGCCATGCGGAGCTCCGGCGAAGGCACCCGCCAGTGGCGCCACCAAGTAGACCATGGGAGTCTGCGCCACGTAAGGAAAGAGCACCAGCGTGCCCGCCGCCAGCACCATTGAAATGATAATCACGCGGCGCTTGCTGTAGCGATCCCCCAA
The DNA here is from genome assembly GCA_030673735.1 of Anaerolineae bacterium. GTDB lineage: Bacteria > Chloroflexota > Anaerolineae > Anaerolineales > E44-bin32 > W1033. The sequence continues at coordinate 5,642 of DAOVIK010000050.1, read as the reverse complement.
GACTCCGCCGGCGACTCCGCCCAGCGCCATTCCAATGCTGTATGCCGTGGCGATCGTGCCATATAGCACCGGCCGGTAGCCAAGATCGCTGAAGAACTTAGGGATGAACGTGATCATGTTCATCTGCGACCACGACCGGAAGGCGGTGAGCAGCACAAATGCGAGCAGAGAGCGCCGCACGATCGGGGCTGGATCATTCGCTGGCGAATCCGATTCTGTATCCGGGATCGAGACGGCGGGGCGCCTCAGATTCGATGCCGCATAGATACCCGTTGGAACGGCAGTCAGCAGGAGAAGCAATAGGCCTGGTGGGCCCCAGAGATCCAGAAGTGCGCCCCCGATCACAGGCCCGATCGAGAAGCCGCCTGTTCCAAAGAGAAAGAAGAGCGAGGCCGCGGTTGCCTCCCGATTGCGGGGGTACTCACGGCCGAGTAGAGTGGCTTGCATGGCTCCCGCAGGGTGAACCGCGCCCGATCCGAGTGCAGCGAATATTAGGATCACCAATGCAGCATAGCCGGGCACAACCAATGCCAACCCGAACATGCACGCCAGCCACAGCAGGCCGGCCATCACGACCCAGCGCGACCCGATCTTGTCTGCCAGCAAGCCAAATAAGGGTTGGGTCAAAGAGCCGCTGAAGGTATAGGCAGCGCCGATCAAGCCGATCATGGCATTCGTCAGCCCCAGCGGAACGCTGAGCACGGCCAACAGCATTGGCCGTAGGGAATTGATCATGTCCACGACGCCATGGGCCACGGCGTTAGCGAGAAAGGAACGATCGCGGATCAAACTCACTTATACAGTCCGAGGTCGTGAATGATGTGAGCAACCGCGTGCGGCACGAGGTGGTCATAGGGCAATCCCTCGCGCACACGTCGGCGAATGTCCGAGGCCGAGATATCCACCTCTTGGACGCTAGAGAAGCGTACTTTAGCGCTGATCCCCGGCAGTGTTTCCTCCAGCTTCTCGAGATCGACTTGGATGCTTGACCGGCACATCACGCCCAACATGTCACACAATTCTACAAATTCCGCTGGATTGTGCCACGTAGGCAGATCGCGCAGTGAGTCTTCCCCCATGAGATAGGCATAGCGAGCTTTGGGATTCCCCTCGCGCAGTGCGCGCAAGGTTCCGGTGGCGTAGTGTGGGCTGGGCCTGTCGATGTCTATGCGAGAGAACTCGAAGCTGGGATGATCTTTGATGGCTGCTTGGAGCATCACGTGTCGAGGCTCTAGGGGTGAGATCGGATCATCGGGCTTATGCGGGGGATTCTGCGTCAGAACCCATAGCACCTTGTCCAAATCAAGATCGTCAATTCCCGATTGTGCCAGTGTGAGATGTCCTAGATGTGGAGGGTCAAAAGTTCCTCCGAAGACGCCAATCAATCCTGCCATTCGAGTTCGTGATCTCCTATGCGCACGGTATCGCCAGGCTGCGCGCCTGCCTGGCGCAACTCATCTTCCACCCCCATTCGATCCAAGAGGCGCTGGAAGCGGCGCACGGCCTCATCATACTCCCAATACGTCATCTCCGCCGCCCGCTCGACAGCCTTGCCGGCGACGCGCCAGGCGCCGTCCGGCTCGCGCGTGATCTCGAATTCAACAAGCTCATCCTCCACGCGGTACTCGGGAACAGCCTCCTCGATCGGCTTAATCTCCGACTCTTGCAGCGCACTATGAGCGGCGTAAAGAAGCTTACGCAAACCGGTGCGCGCCAAGCCTGAGATCGCATGTACCTCATATCCTTTCTTGGCGAATTCGCGCTCGATCTGCGGCATGCGCTTCTTGACGTCCGGCAGATCGATCTTGTTGATCGCCACGATCTGCGGCTTGCGCGCCAATTGAGGATCGAAGAGAGCCAGTTCGGTGTTCACCTGAGAGAAATCGACCAGAGGATCGGGCGCGCCCCCATCGACGAGATGGATCAGGACGCGGGTTCGCTGGATATGACGCAAGAACGCCGTTCCAAGGCCAAGACCCTTATGGGCGCCTTCGATCAGACCGGGAATATCGGCGAGAACCAGGCTGATCTCATCGTCAAGATCGGCCACTCCAAGATTGGGAGCGAGAGTCGTGAAGGGATAGGCTGCGATTTTGGGTTGGGCTCTGGTCACTGCAGCCAGCAGGGTCGATTTTCCGGCGTTAGGCAAACCCACGATCCCGATGTCGGCGATCAATCTCAGCTCGAGATTCAACCAACAGCTATCTCCGGGTTCGCCCTTTTCGGCCATGCGAGGAGCCTGATTGCGCGAGGTGGCGAAGCGCGCGTTGCCCCTACCTCCACGCCCTCCCTGCAACAGGACCATTGGCTCTCCGGGCTGCACCATGTCGGCGAGCAGATCACCGGTGTCCTCACGCCGCACCATGGTCCCCGGAGGCAGTGGAACGACGACGTCGGCGCCATTGCGGCCTTTCCTGCGATTGCCGCCGCCCCTGCCGCCATTCTTGGCTTTAAAATGCCGCTGGCCGCGGAAGTGCGAAAGTGTGTTCATGGTGGCACGGACTTCAAGGACGACGTCTCCTCCCTTGCCCCCATCCCCGCCACCCGGTCCACCGTGCGGCACGAATTTCTCCCTGCGGAAATGCACGATGCCGTTGCCGCCCTTGCCGGAGGCAACGAAGATCCGTGCTTCGTCGATGAAGATCGGTGCTTCAGTCACATGCCTATCCTACCGCAAACGCAATCAATCCGCGGATCTTGATCATGGAGATCGGCCCAATTGATTTGTACTTCATTTGTGATATACTCAGCAACCTATGCCATCCCTAGGGGAGTGATCATGCACTCTGCACATGTTCCTGAAATAGTGGTCAGCCGCCTCCCGGTCTATCTTCGCGCACTCACTGAGATGAAATCCAAGAACAGGGAGATCACATCATCACAGGAGCTCGGGGATCGGCTTGGGTTTTCATCGGCCCAGATCCGCAAAGACCTATCACAATTTGGCGAGTTCGGCAAGCAAGGAACCGGCTACAACATCAGCTTCCTGATGGAACAGCTGCAGCGTATCCTCAAGGTTGATCGTGTATGGGATACGGCTCTGGTTGGCACCGGCGACCTTGGTCATGCGGTTGCCAACTACGCAGGCTTCCTCGATCGAGGCTTCCGCATCGTTGTCGCCTTCGATAATGATCCCAAGAAGATCGGAGACAAGGCCGGTCCTTTCGTCATACAGGACGTATCTACCTTAGAAGAAGAGATCCGAAACCGCGGCATCATGGTCGCCATGCTCACCGTTCCCGCCGAGGCCGCTCAGGATCTGGCCGATCGTCTTTTGCGTGCAGGTGTGCGCGCAATTCTATGCTACGCGCCCACTTCCCTCTCCGTTCCCAACGGCGTTCGAGTGGAGTACATCGATCCGGTGCTTCACCTGCAGGACATGACATACTACATGCCGGAGTGAAATCCCCGCTCTCGAATAACCTCCCAAACGATGAGCGCGCCTTCAAAGGCGCGCCTTTTCTTACCCAATGATAGGTTTACTGATCCCATCAGACCGTGGGCAGGATTCTCTGCAGCCGATCCAGGATGGTCAATCCCCTGGCGGCGCCCTTGGCCACGCAAGCGATAGGCTCTTCGGCTACATACGCCGGCACGCCGGTTTCACGCGTGAGCCAGCGGTCCATGCCGCGCAGGAGCGCTCCTCCGCCACAGATCACCATGCCGCGATCGATGATGTCCGAGGCCAATTCAGGCGGCGTGAGTTCCAACACCTTTCGCACGGATGAAGCCTGGAGATGCAGGGTCTCCTGCAGAGCCTCAACGACTTCGCTCGTGCTGAGCGTGATCGGACGCGGCATGCCCGTCACCTGGTCTTGCCCCTGGATCTCCATGGTCCGCTCTTCGTCCTGCGAAACCGAGGCGCCGATCCTGATCTTGGCATCCTCAGCCGTCCTGTGCCCGATGATCAGACCATACTTCTTGCGCACATAGCCGGCAATCGCCTCGTCCAGTGCCGCACCCCCAATGCGCACCGTCTCGGCGGCAATGATGCCCGTCATGGCGATCACCGCGGCTTGCACCGCCCCTCCGCCCAGATTCACAACCATGTTTCCCGACGGTGTGGCGATGGGCAGGCCGACGCCGATGGCCGCCGCCAATGGTTCCTGGATGAGCCGCACGTCGCGGCTTCCAGCCTGCAGCGCCGCTTCGTGGACCGCGCGGCTTTCAACGCTCGTCACCCCATGCGGGACCGTGATCATCACCCGCGGCTTGAAGAGCCGCGCCGGACCACAAACCTTCTCGATGAAGTGGCCCAGCATGCGATGCGTTACCTCGAAGTCTGCGATCACGCCATCGCGCAGTGGACGCATGACCTCGATATCCTCAGGCACTCGCCCATCCATCTCGCGCGCCGCCTGCCCCACTTCGACGATCTTCAATTCATCAATGTCAATGGCGACAACCGTTGGCTCGTGCAGGACGATCTCATCGCCCTCACAGATCAGGGTATTGACGGTTCCCAAATCGATCCCGAGATCTTTACCAAATAGAGGCATGCTACCTACGCTTCCTCTCGTTCGCTTGGCCCCGGACCAGGCCGCGCGCGCCTGCGGCGATAGTGCTTAACCGCATCAAGACGCAGCTTGGAGCGCCTCAGCGCGGCTTCGATGGCGAGGTATTCTTCCGTATCCGGCGGCGGACCTTTCTCCAAGATCTCCTCGGCACGTTGCCTAGCTGCCTCGGCCCGCTGCTCGTCGATCTCATCCACAAGCTCCCCGACGTCGGCCAATACCGTCACCAAATCCGGCATGACCTCCATGACGCCGCCGGCGATGGTGAAGGCATGCTCCTCTCCCTTATGCCGCACACGCAGCACGCCGAATTCTAGCGCCGTGAGAAGCGGCCCGTGGTTGGGGAGAATCCCCATCTCGCCTTCGATTCCGGGCACCACCACAACGTCCGCCGGACCCTCGTAGAGAAGCTTGTCCTGGGTGGCGATCTCACAGCGTATCGGCATGTCGTATCTGTCCTCGGTGTCAGGCGGCCAGGGTCTTGGCCTTCTCCTGCGCGTCCTCGATCGTGCCTACCATGTGGAAGGCCTGCTCGGGTAGATCATCGTGCTTACCTTCCAGGACCTCGCGGAAGCCGCGCACGGTCTCCTTTAGCGGCACGTAGCGCCCTTCCTGCCCGGTGAACTGCTCGGCCACGAACATGGGCTGGGAGAAGAAGCGCTCGATCTTGCGCGCACGCCATACGACCAGCTTATCCTCTTCGCTCAGTTCTTCAATGCCCAGAATGGCGATGATGTCCTGCAGGTCCTTGTATCGCTGCAGAACCTGCTGCACCTCACGCGCCACTGAATAGTGCTCCTCGCCGACGATGTGCGGATCGAGAATACGCGAGGTGGAGGTGAGCGGATCAACGGCGGGGTAGATGCCTTTCTCGACGATCGAACGCTCGAGGGCGATCGTGGCGTCGAGGTGTGTGAATATGGCAACCGGCGCCGGATCGGAGTAATCATCCGCGGGTACGTAGACCGCCTGCATCGAGGTGATCGAGCCGGCTTTGGTGGAGGTGATGCGCTCCTGCAGCTCGCCCATTTCCGTTGCCAGCGTGGGTTGATACCCCACCGCCGAAGGCATGCGCCCCAACAGCGCCGAAACCTCGGAGCCGGACATGCTGAAGCGGAAGATGTTATC